>CAZQQC010000076.1:0-14472 GCA_964595365.1 uncultured Melioribacter sp. | reverse complement strand
CTCCTAATAAACTCAAAAACAAATTAGCAAATATTTTATCGAAGGTAAATGACAAAGAGGCGACACGGCATCGCAGCGCACCATAAATGAAGCTCCGAGGTTGACCCAAAAGTACTTGTTTAATCGAAAATAGACCGCTGATAACGCAGATAGAACGTATTTTTGCAGATTTATTTTTTGAAAAACTACTTTTTGGTCAACCTCGGAATTCTGGTAAAGGTGAATAAATCTTTCTATTCTTTACAGTAAAACTCGATTTTTATTATGCGTTCAATCCGTAATTATTTTTTATCGTTCTCCTTCATTAAGATTACCGCTGGCACTTTTACATCTTCAACAAGCTTGTTGAATTTGGGAATGTCGTTATCAATCACATCTTTCATCTTATTCAGTTCGGCATCAATCTTTCCGACAAGTTCGTTCTTAACGGCAACGGCTTGATCGGTCGGTTTGAAACTTCCGGCTTTAACATTAGCACTTAACCCTGCAAGTTTATCGTTCAACCTGATCGGGTAATTCAGAGGGTCCTGCGGACTTTTATTTTTTGTCTGGTACAAAGTTTCTTCAATCGAAGTAATTTTTCTATCGATCTCATCGCTAATTTTTTTTACTTCAACTGTATTCTTCAGATCTTTCGTTCTCTCGTTAATATCCTTCAACTGTTTTCTGATGTTTCTAATCTGCTTAATGGCTCTGTGTGTTTCGGTAAGCTTATCGCGGACTGAGATTGTAAAATCGAACTGCTCTTTTAAATCTTGTTGAGATGAAGACGATCTCGGGTCTTTAACGATTGTGAACGGAACAATCACACTATCTTTTCCATTTATCAAAACTGCTTTGTAATCTCCGGGAACTGCGGGCGGCCCGGTCAGTCCCTCGCTGCCCCACAAAATAATCCCGTCAAATTTTTCTGCATCGGGATAACGCATGTTCCATGTAAATCTGTTCAAGCCTTTTTTTATTGGAAGTTTTTCATTTCGTTCTTTTGCTTTCGGCTTGTACGACTTAATTAATTTTCCGTCCGATTCACAAATTTTCAATTCGACAGAACCGCTATCCGGCATTTCTTTGAAATAATAATCTAATATTACACCACTCTGCAAATTTTTTCCGGATGTTAAACCATCTCTAAAACTGCTTCCTCCCATACGATAGGTTGGTCGCGGCTGATACAGCCAGAAATTTTTATTGTCGATGGCGCTGTTCAATTGACGGAGCGGCGAGAAATCATCCATAATCCAGAACGATCTGCCCTGTGTTGCAACGATCAAATCTTCATTCTTTATTGCGAGATCGGTAATAGGAACGATCGGAAGATTCTGCTGAAAAGTCTGCCAGTTTTCTCCATCGTTAAATGAAACATACATTCCTTCTTCCGTACCGGCAAAAAGTAAACCTTTCCTTTTGTAATCGGCACGTATCACACGTGTAAAATGTTTATCGCTAATTCCGTTTACAATTTTCTTCCACGTTTTTCCGAAATCGTTTGTCTTGAGTAGATACGGTTTGTAGTCATCAGATTTATAATGCGTGGCTGCAACGTAAAGCCCGCTCTCATTGAAAGGATTTGCTTCGATGCTGTTTATTTGCGCCCACTCCGGCAGCAAATTTTTTGGCGGCGTAACATTCTGCCAGTTCTTTCCACCGTTAGTTGTAACGTAAATTAATCCATCGTCGGAACCGGTCCAGATTATTCCTTCTTTCAACGGACTTTCCGCAAGCGTAAAAATTGTGCAGTAATATTCCACACCCGTATTGTCTTTCGTAATCGGTCCGCCTGTTGATTGTTGTTTGGTTGTATCATTGCGAGTGAGGTCTCCGCTGATTGCCTGCCATGTCTGCCCGCCGTTTGTAGTTTTGAACAAAACATTTCCTGCCGCATAAAGAGTGTTTGGATGGTGTTTTGAATACACGAGAGGGAAATTCCATTGAAATCGGTATTTCATATCTTTGTCACCGTGTCCGATCGGACTATCGGGCCAGACATTAACAACGCGTCTTTCGCTGGTTCTATGATTTAACATTCCAATGAAGCCGCCGTAGTTTCCGCCGTAAACAATGTCGTTGTCTTTGGGATCAGGTGCAACCCACCCGCTTTCAAATCCTGCGGTCGGTTCCCAGTCTTTTTCGCTAATGCTTCCTTCGTCTGTTCGATGAAGAATTCTAACCGTGCTGTTATCTTGCTGGGCGCCGTAAATTCTATACGGAAAATAATCGTCTGTTGTTACTCTGTAAAATTGCGCTGTTGGTTGATTGTAATACGTACTCCAACTTTTTCCGCCGTCAACTGTAATTTGCGCGCCACCGTCATCGCCAATTATCATGATTTCCGTATTGTCGGGATTAATCCACAGATCGTGATGATCTCCGTGCGGAGTACCGATTACCTCGAAACTTTTTCCACCATCTTTCGATCGCCAGAAACCGACATTCAAAACATAAACTTTGTCTTTGTCTTTCGGATCGGCATAAATTCTGGAATAATACCAGGCGCGCTGACGAAGATTTCTGTCTTCATTTATTTTGATCCATGTCTCACCGCCATCATCGGAACGGAACACTCCGCCTTCGTTTGCTTCCACAATTGCGTAAATGCGTTGAGGATCCGCCTTTGAAACAGTTACACCGATTATTCCGACTGTTCCTTTCGGCATTCCTTTATTGTTTGAAATATTTTTCCATGTATCCCCTCCGTCTGTAGATTTCCAAAGAGCAGAACCTTCACCGCCGCTTTCCAAACTGTACGGTGTTCTTATCACGCGCCATGTTGATGCAAAAAGTACGCGCGGGTTTGTTGGATCCATTGTTAAGTCTATTGCACCTGCTTGATCGTTGGCAAAAAGAATTCGCTGCCATGTTTTGCCTCCATCCTTTGAGCGGTAAACTCCCCGTTCCGAACTATGCCCCCACAAATGACCGAGACAAGCAGCGTAAACCAGATCTGGATTTTTTGGATCGATAACAATTCTTGTTATGTGGCGCGAGTCTTCGAGTCCGACATGTTTCCATGTTTTCCCTGCATCGTCACTTTTCCACATTCCGTTTCCGCTCGAAACATTTCCGCGCACTGTTTCTTCGCCGGTGCCTACATAAATTACGTTGGGGTCCCACGCGCTTACGGCGATTGCTCCAATCGATCCCCCGAAGAATTTATCCGAAATATTTTTCCATGTTGTGCCCGCATTTTCACTTTTCCAAACTCCGCCGCCAGTTGCGCCGAAATAGAAAAGCGATCGATTTGACGGATCGCCTGCAACAGCACACGATCTACCGCCGCGAAACGGACCAATATTTCTATAATCCAATCCATTAAACAATGTTGTGTCTATTACTTGCGGGTAGACTGTTGCCGCAAGAAATAGAATTATAGAAAACATTTTTGCAAACTTCATTGTTTTATCCCTTATCTATTAAAATTGTTGGAAGAATTTATCTGAAATGAATTTTTAATTCAATGCCCGGCAAAAATAAAATTGAAGGGGGGTTTGAAGCTTTGCCGGCTCAGCGTGCACTCAATAGATAATTCTTAAAAGTCGCAAAACTGCTATCGAGAATTACCGAATGTTTTTCTTTCTTCATGCATTCTGCTAACCGTTCCGGCATTTCTATTTTCCGTTGTATTGTACTTTCCACAACTTTTTTGAATTTTGCGGGGTGTGCGGTTCCAACAACAATTGCATTAAAATTGGTTTTATGCTGCAGCGACAAATATTTTTTCGCCGCAAGATAACCGACAGAACCGTGTGGATCGATTACATAACCGAATCTATTGTAAACTTCTTTTATTCCGTTCACAGTTTCATTATCGTTAAAGCTGAACGATACGATTTCGTTTCTCATTTTTGCAAGCTCGTCAGCAAATAATGTTCTTACTCTTTCCAGATTGCTCGGATTGCCAACATCCATTGCATTAGAATAAGTCTGAACCGATTTTCTCGGCTCGAACTTTCCGGAAGAAAGATAATTTGTGAACACGTCATTTGAATTTGTTGCAGCAATAAATTTATCGACAGGCAAACCCATTTTCTTGGCGATCAATCCTGCTGTAATATTTCCAAGGTTGCCGGATGGAACAGAGACAATAATTTCTCTTCCCCCGGTTTTCAATTGCTTCACTGCATTTATATAATAAAATGATTGCGGAATAAGCCGCGCAATATTTATCGAATTTGCCGAACTGAGATTTAATTTACTTTTTAGGTCGACATCGGTAAAAGCGGACTTAACAAGATGCTGGCAATCGTCAAACGTTCCTTGAATTTCCAGAGCAACAATATTTCTGTCGAGCGTGGTTAATTGTTTCTCTTGTATTGCGCTCACTTTTCCGCTCGGATACAAAAGAAAAACTTTTATTCCTTCCACTCCGTAAAAGCCATGCGCAACGGCGCTTCCGGTGTCTCCCGATGTTGCAACAAGAATCGCCAACTCACGGCAGTCATCTCTAACGAAATGTTCCATCGTTCTTGCCATGAACTGTGCACCGAAATCTTTGAATGCAAGGGTCGGTCCGTGAAAAAGTTCGAGCACATGGGTTTCGTCATCCAGATTAACGAGCGGCGCAGAAAAGTTGAGAGACAATTGAATAATTTCTTGAAGCTTCGATTCACTAATTTCGTTACCGATAAACATCTTTGAAGTCCGGTAACCAATTTCTTGAAATGACAACGCATCAAGATCTTTCAAAAAGGATTTCGGAAAAAGGGGAATCTCCTCCGGCAGAAACAGCCCGCCGTCTTTAGCAAGACCGTGCATAACTGCTTCTCTGAAAGAAACACAATTCTTTCTATCGCGTGTGCTGAAGTACTTCATCTTAACCGATTATCTTGGGACCGACCGTGTTGATGGGGGAAACATAAACAATATTTTTCTTCACATATTTGGATGAAATGCTCTTCATCGCTTTGCCGATTTCGATTCCCTTTTCGTACGAAGTGGCAAATGCAAATATCGACGGACCGGAACCGGAAATACTGCAGCCGATCGAACCGGCATTCATTGCAGCCTCTTTGATTTCATAAAAACCGGGGATCAACCGGGCACGTACCGGTTCGGCAATTACATCTTTCAACGACCTCTTGATCAAACCGTAATCGTTTTTCAACAAGCCGGCAATAAGACCGGCGGCATTTCCGCTTTGAGTAATAATATCTTTCAAAGTATAATTCTGTTTGATCAATTTTCTCGCTTCAGAAGTTTTGATTTCAAACTGCGGATGCAAAATTGTGCAATGCATTTTTTGGGGTGGTTCTATTTGAATAATATCGGTCGGGCTGTAACCGCGGACTAAAATGAATCCGCCGTAGAGACACGGCGCAACATTATCGGCATGAATGCAGCCCGATGCAA
Organism: uncultured Melioribacter sp.; assembly: GCA_964595365.1. Classification (GTDB taxonomy): domain Bacteria; phylum Bacteroidota; class Ignavibacteria; order Ignavibacteriales; family Melioribacteraceae; genus Fen-1258. Next base: position 9,126 of record CAZQQC010000076.1, on the reverse strand, counting down.
TTTCTTCGCCCAGCAGAGCAAATTCCAGCAAATCTTTTTTGCCGAACGGGCGATCCAACAATTCATTCAGCGCGAAGGGAGCTGCAACGGCGCTTGCTGCGCTTGAACCGAGTCCGCTTCCAGAAATCATTTTTTTTTTGATCTCTAATTCCACACCTACTTTCGTTTTCAACTTTGAAACCATATATGCTAAGGCGACCGTTGCAGTATTTCTTTTGATATTTAGGGGTATGCTTTTTTTATTGCCGCTAATTTTTTTAATTCTAATTCCCGGTTTGTTTTTTATTCTAACTATCATTTCTTCAACTGCTGTGTCAAGGGCAAATCCCATAATGTCGAATCCGGGACCGACATTCGAGACGGTTGCAGGTGCAATAATTTTTATACTTTTTTCATTCATCTACTAATCCAGATAACCTTTTGCTTTCATTAACTCCGCAATTAAAATTGTTCCTCCCGCGGCGCCTCGAACCGTGTTGTGAGAAAGAACGACAAACTTGAAATCGAATAACGGACACTCGCGAAGTCTGCCTATGGAAACCGACATGCCGTTTCCCAGATTTCTGTGCAGTTTCGGCTGAGGATATTTTTCACCTTCCAGATAAACTACAGGTTGAAGAGGCGCAAAAGGTAAATTAAGTTTCTGCGGCTCGCCGGAAAAATTATTCCATGCACTAATAATTTCTTCTTTCGAAGGTTTCCTTTTCAGTTTTACCTGAACGTTTTCGGTATGCCCGTCAATAACGCTAACACGGTTGCATTGAGCGCTAACAGTCATGCGAGCGTATTCTATTTTATTACCGTTTATAGATCCTAGAATTTTCTTTGGCTCTTTCTCCATTTTCTCTTCTTCGCCGCCGATGAAAGGTATTACATTATCTATAATATCCATGCTTGGAACACCGGGGTAACCTCCGCCGGAAATTGCCTGCATTGTTACCACGTTCACGGATTCAATTCCGAATTTATCGGCAAGCGGTTTCAGCGCCATTACTAAACCGATGGTTGAACAATTCGGATTTGTAACAATAGCACCTTTTCCAAACTGCCGGGTCTTAACAAGATCGAGATGATCCGAATTTATCTCCGGCACAATTAACGGAACATCATCATCAAAACGATGATTGCGTGCATTTGAAATTACAATGTAACCGGCTTTGGCAAAATCCTCTTCAATCGTTCCTGCAACGGAAGCATCGAGCGCAGAAAAAACAATTTTTGATTTCAGATTCGGTTCGCATTTCAAAACTTCCATCGTTGCAATTTTTTTGTTCAACGGCGTTTGCATTACCCAGTTAACAGCATCGCTGTATTTTTTGCCGGCAGATTTATCGGAAGCGGCAAGCTCCAAAATTTCGAACCACGGATGATTGGAAAGCAGTTCAATAAATTTTTGCCCCACACTACCTGTTGCACCAAGAATTGCAACATCGGTTTTTTTTGTCTCGCTCATTTTAACCCAAGTAATTTGAAATTCTTAGAATGTCTGAAAGGATTCCCGTTGCAGTAAAATCTGCACCGGCACCCTGCCCGCGGATTATAAGCGGATTTCTCCAATAATTTTTTGTTGTGAATGCAACGATGTTTTCACTGTTGGTAAGATTGGAGAACGGATGATTCTTATCGATTTCTTCTATCGCCAATTTTGCTTTTCCGTTTTCATATCTGGCTATGTAACTCAGCACGCAATTTTTCTCTACGGCTTTTTTCTTTCTTTGAATGATTCGTTCGTCATCTTTTTTTAATTTTTCGAAAAAGCTTTCGATACTTTTTGCTTTTCCTGATTCCGGAGAAATTAATTTTTCAATTTCAATATCTCTTAATTCAAAAGGAATGCCGGCTTCACGAATGAGAATCAAAAGTTTTCTTGCCATATCCAATCCGCTCAGGTCATCGCGCGGATCCGGCTCCGTATAACCGCGCTCTTTTGCAAGTTTAACAACCTCGCTAAAACTATCTTTCTCTTTAAGCGTATTAAAAATAAAACTCAATGTGCCGGAAAAAATTCCTTCTATCTTCACAATTTCATCGCCATTGTCAACAATATCTTTTAAAGTACTAATTACCGGAAGCGCCGAGCCAACATTGGTTCCGTATCTGAACTGAACATTTTTTTTCGAAGCCGCTTCCTTCAGCAACAAATACTTATCGTAACTTTGTGTGTTGGCAATTTTGTTCGGCGTAACAATTGAAATGCTAGAGTTCAGCACTTCCAGATAATGTTTTACAACGCTGTCGTTCGCGGTGCAATCTACTAGTATTGAATTTGGAAGATTCATTTCTTTCATCTGCTCAATGAATTTTTCAAGATCGGCATTTTCCTTCGAGCTGCCGAGCAACAACTCCCAATTTTTTAGTTCAATTCCTTTTTCGTTGAAAAACATTTTCCTTCTGTTAAGCAATCCGGCGACTTTTATGTTTGTGTGGAATTTATCCGGCATGCCTCCCCGCTTTGCAGCCATGTGAGCCGGACGGGCTGAGACATAAACGTTGCGATCGACCAAAAGACGAAGTAGCGCGCCGCCCACCAATCCCGGACCAACCAAAAACAGATTAAGAATTTTACGTTTTGATAAGAACAAAGAGTTGTGCAAAACATTCAGCGCTTTCTTTAAATCGGGTTTTGGAATTACCAAAGAAATATTTAACTCGGATGAACCTTGGGCAATTGCAACTATATTGATTCCGTTTTTGCCAAGCGCTCTAAAAACTTTTCCGGAAATTCCCGGTGTGTGGCGCATGTTTTCGCCAACAACTGCAATGATAGACAATTCGCGCTCAACAATCACTTCATCAATCATTCTGTCGCGGATTTCCCATTTAAATTCTTCCTCAATCAATTTTTTAGATTGTTTTCCGTGCTGCGGTAGAACGGCAAAACACACACTGTGTTCGGAAGACGCTTGTGTAATCAAGATAACGTTGATGCTCGCTTTAGCAAGCGCGCCGAAAATTCTTGATGCAATTCCAACAACCCCCACCATTCCGCTTCCTGTAATTCGCAGCAATGTAATATCGTCTATTGAAGAAATTCCTTTTACGCTGAAAGTGCTTTCCGGTTCACCCCCGGCAATAATGGTTCCGGCAAAGGAAGGATTAAAAGTATTTTTAATTCTAATCGGAATTTTTTTGATTAGAGCCGGTTTCATTGTTGGCGGATGAATTACTTTTGCGCCGAAGTGTGACATTTCCATTGCTTCTTCGTATGTAACTGCATTGAGTGAATATGAATTGCCGACCTTCCGCGGATCCGCTGTTAAGATTCCGTTAACGTCAGTCCATATTTCGATTTCTTCTGCATTCAATGCGGCTCCTAAAATGGAAGCCGAATAATCCGAACCGCCGCGTCCAAGCGTTGTTGTTTCGTTTTTATCCGTTGAACCAACGAAACCGGTAACGACCTGAATTTTTTTATGCTTTGCAAAATGTTCGGCAATATTCTTGTCGGTTGCTTCAAAATTTACTCTTGCACTGCCAAAGTTATCATCAGTTTTGATAATTGTTCTGCTGTCTAAGAATTCCGATTCGATGCCGCGCTCATTCATAGCGCCGGCAATTATTGTACATGAAAGCCTTTCGCCAAAACTCATCACAAAATCCAAAGTTCGAAGCGTAAGTTCTTTAACCAAAAATATTCCGTGAAGGATCTCTTCCAGTTCGTTCAAAAGTAAATTAACTTTCAATCTCAGTTCATCTCTGTTCTTATCCGAAATCAGAAAATCAACGGCGCGGAAGTGAAGTTCTTTCAGGTGAACAAAGTCCTTCCGGTAAGTGTAATCGCGGTTCACCGCCTTTTTACTTATAGATATAAGGCTATCGGTAACGCCTTGAAAAGCAGACGACACAACAGCAAAACGAATTTTCTTCTGCCGGTATTCGCTCAAAATATCGATTACACTACTAATTCTCTCCGGCGTTCCAACAGAGGAACCGCCAAATTTTAACATTCGCATAATAGCACTGGATTTCAAGAAATGTTTGAAATTTGGTTCGCATGATACTAAAAAAATATTGGAACCGGAAGGATTGGAACATTATTTTGCATGCGGATCATTAGAAAATCTTAATGAAAAAGATCACAATAAATGGAGATAAAAATGAGACGGTTCAATCAGGCTAAAGTTTTTATTTTAATTGGCATGATGATTACCGGTGTTGTCTATTCTCAGGAGAAAAGCGCAAATGAATTGATCGAAAAAAAATTTGATGCGCTCGATCACCGGCTTGATCAGCTCGCAAAAGCTATCGACGATATTCAATGGTACAACAAAGTCGGCGACATAGCAAACATCGATAAAGTGTTTATCGTTGGACCACCGCCGGCTAACATTCCCAATCCCACTGCGATGGGCGCGCATAATCCGGTAAAATTTTGGGCTTATGTTTTCATCCCGACAAAAATCGACCGTAGCAAAAAATATCCGCTGATTGTTTTACCTCACGGCGGAGTTCATGCAGATTTTACTACTTACCACACGCACATCATCCGCGAAATGATGGCACAAGGTTATATTGTTGTTGCACCGGAATACCGTGGCAGTACAGGTTACGGACAAAGTTTCTACGAGAAGATTGATTACGGCGGATTGGAAATTGATGATAACAACGCAAGCCGTGCATGGATGATAGAAAACTACGACATTGTTGATAAGGACCGCGTTGGTGTGGTTGGATGGAGCCACGGCGGACTGATTGCGCTGATGGATATATTTCAACATCCTGGCGATTACAAAGTTGCTTTCGCCGGGGTTCCGGTGAGCGATCTGATCTTGCGAATGGGCTCGCACGGCGAAGAATATGAAAGAGAATTTTCGGCAAAGTATCACATAGGCAAAACCGTTACTCAGAATGTAAACGAATATAGAAAACGTTCTCCGGTAACTCATGTTGCAGATTTGAAAACGCCGCTTCTTATTCATACCAACACAAACGACGATGACGTTTATGTCGTAGAAGTCGAACATTTAATCGAAGCATTGAAAGCTGCAGGCAAAAAATTTGATTACGAAATTTTTAAGGACGCACCCGGCGGACACAGTTTCGACAGAATCGATACAAAACTTGCTAAAGAAACGCGAATGAAAATTTACAAATTCTTGGCAGAGTATCTGAATCCGCCGTTCCCGTTTCGTTCATTGAAAGATTTAGAGAAAGCAGCATACAAATAAAAATAGTTATCTCCAGGGTCAATCATGAAGTTGAAAAATATTCCAATAATATTACTTTCTATAATATTGATAACCACATGTTCAAAAGAACAACAAAATCCCGAACTATTCAGCGCAGAATCTTTCGCTTATTCTTTGGATAAGGGATGCGAAGTTGATGCGTCTGTACGTGTGAAAGGTTTCGGGCAGTCCGAGAACGGCGGTTCGTATACTGCAAAACTTTATTACACTGTGGATCTCCAGACTCCCGGCGGCAAGGTTATAAAGTCGATCGATTCGGGCAAGATTAATAAAACCTCGGCTGAGAAGATGATAGATTTGCAGATCAATTCGCAGATTCAGCTGGACGAAACATATAAACCCGGCAATTACAAATTAGTTTTTAACGTAACGGATGATTCAAACGGAAGGAAAGCTTCAATTCAAAGCTCTTTTGATTTGACAAATTAAATTTTGAGACTGTCTTCAAGTTTGTCTTTCCTAAATTACCTGGAGATAACCTCTCTTAGACTGCCTGCTGCTTAACGTGTATAGATGCGGTAATTCAGCATGGGTTTTTATTTCGGTATCGTTATGGAAAAAATTCCCGGTTTAATTTTTGTCTTTGTATATATGCCGATGGAAATATATATTTAATACGGGTCCAAACGGCATTACTTCTTCCCCCAAGTAATTGTCTGACCTGAGGAAGCCGCTTAATTGCGGCTCCTTTTTTAAATACTGTTAAACTATATGGAATTGTTGTAAAATAAGTGTATCTTGCTTTGTAAATATCCACACAAAAAGGACCTTTGATTAGCAAAGGAAATAAATTTAAACCCAACTTCGAGCGTCATATACTTAGCGATTTGAAAATTAGATAAAGAAAAAACTGCTCGTTTCTATTCTTCTTTTATCAATTTTAATCCCAGCATTCATTTTGATTTTATCAACCGAATAAGAACGGGATAATTCGATTAACTAATTTTTTCTCGGAGTAAAAACAAAATAATAGGAGTTAAAGATGAACATCTATATTGGCAATTTATCCCAGCAGGTAAAAGAAGAAGATTTGCAAAGTCTTTTTTCTGAATTCGGTCAGGTAAGCAGCGTCAAAGTTATCAGAGACATGTTTACGGGCGAATCCAGAGGATTTGCTTTTGTTGAAATGAGAGATAAGGTTGCGGCTCAAAAAGCTATTGAATCCTTAAACACAAAAGAAGTCAAAGGTAAAAAAATCACTGTCAATGAAGCGCGCCCTAAAACGGACGATAGACGACGGGGCAGCGGTGGAAATAGAAGTGGCGGTGGAAGACGTTGGTAATGTTGGTAGCCCTAACCTGATATAGTCGCGGCATAATTTAACAATTCTGTTAAATCGGTAATTCCTTCCAGTTGAATCTCCCATGAGACTCCCTGAGTTCCGCTGAACAAAATAGTTCCGGAATTACCCACAGCTAAGCAATATCGTTGATTGTAAAACGAAACTTTCCGAAGTGTTTTTCCTTGCTGAACGGGATGCTGCCATCTCCAGCTATTTTCGAACATAATGCTGGTAATGGAGCTCCCCGCCGCAAGCGGCAGGGAATTCGACCCTATAAAAAATTAAATGCTTTCTCATCGATTCCTTTTATGATGTATGTCTGATCAAAAGCTTATTCCTACTGCCATGGAAGCAAAGTAAGATGAAAAATCGTTGTAGTCATCGTTCGATTGATTTCGTAACAGTCCGCCGGTCAATGTAACATCAAATCCGAAATCATTTCCTAATTCAAAATATCGCGATAGATTTAATTCAACGTAAGAATGTAAATCGCGGCGGTCTCCACCAATTTGATCGCCGATAAGATCAAGTGCAGGTACTTTATATTTTTTGTAAAGAAGTTGTCCTTCTAAAATAAGCTTTAATTCAATCGGCAGCTTTTGAATAAATTGAATTGCTGCTGCCGGTCCTTCGTAGGAGAAAAAGTCATTATAAATATCCTGGGAGAGAAATGAAGTGTTAACGTATTGAGTAAGATACCGGTTTTGCGAACGAATGTTGTATCGATAAAGAACATTAGTCTGAAGCGAATTATTAGTCCACTCTTTTTTTGTATAGATGCCAAAAGCAATTTGATAAGTTCCGTTGGATTGCGGTGTTATCAATATCTTTTTATTTGAAGCAGCCATTGAACGCGGCTTACCTTTTCCCTGCGGTCTGCTAACAAAACTTCTAATTTGTTCGTACTTAGTAGTATCATAATAAGTTTGTGTGTAATACTTAAATCCGCCGCTCAGATTGATTCCATAATTTAATCGGGATGCAGTCGACTTTCCCGCCTCAAGTGTAAGCAGATTAGTTATATTTGATAGATTTTCGATGTAACTGTAGTTTCTGAGCGAAAGCGTATTTGAAATACTAAAATTTAACTCGGGATTTGTGACGTGCTTGTAAAGAAAGTTAAACGAGAATCCGTAATTATCAAAATCTTTGTAAGTTTTTTTATCAAACCGCGAATTCATAGTTAAACCCAAAAGCATCGTATTGTAAATCCCGTCTTTAACGCTCTTTTCATCCGAAGAATCGGCTTCTGTTGAAACATCTTCCGGTGACGCCGGAGGTTTAATTCGTGAAAGCTCCGGATCGGATTGTTTATTAAACTTAAATTTGTAATTGCCGCTGACTGTATGTTCGTAATAATTTCTATCGGTAAATTGATTAAACAGCATTAAACCGCTTATGTAAGAAAAATTCAATTGCGATTGTGGATATTCCCTTGTGTATTTAAGTTCGAAGTAAGATTGTTTGATCTGATCGCCTACCGTCTGGTAGTTGTTTAAAGGATTTTTGTTGTATCCGGCAGTTATCGAACCATAACCTTCAAGCTGAGCCAGCAAAGTGGAGCGGGCAACAGTAGCCAATATCAATACCAATTCGAAAATTATTTTTTTCAATTCCAGATATATCTCTTCCTAAAATGTTAAATCATTTTATTTCGTTTAGAATATATTTCTTATTCTGCAGTTTTCGTTTGATCCGGATCAAAACGAATTGTTTTTGCCCATGTTCTTTTTTCTTTCTTGATGTAATCCGAGTAAGCAGCTTTGAGCACAATGTAAATCCAGAGCTGGCAGTAAGAAAAGTACATTATGATAATCAGCCAGATTTTTGAAACGCTGTCTTCATTGTCGAATGAAATAGCCAGCATAATTTCGAAAATGAAAAGGATGAAAGCCATTGCCCAGACAAAAGTATAGGGACCGGGTAACGACATGCTTACAAGATTCATCGCACTTATGATAAAGAGAAAATCGGAAATTATGATTGCAGCAAAGAATAGGTAGTACAACGCCAGCGTGTAAAGCAGATCAAATGCCAGGCGCCGGTTTTTAAATTTGGGAATGTCTCTAAAGAATTTTGAAACGACATAATTATTACCGCGCACCCAGCGCAGCCGTTGTTTTATCCAAACCTTCCAGTTCTCCGGTTCCTGCTCGTAAGTAATTGCGTAAGAAATGAATTTTATTTTGTAACCCTCTTCATAAATTCTAATGCTCAGTTCGGAATCCTCTGTAAGTGCTTCTTCATCCCAGCCGTTCAGCTTTTTAATTAGCCGTGCCCACATTACAAAATTTGTTCCGGGTAAAGTTGAAATATTGTGCATCTGCCATCTTCCAGCTTGAAGCATCGATTGAAAGCTGAGGGTTTCAATGTTAATAAATTTTGTGAGAAAATTTTTGTTCTTGTTTACAGTGCGAAACTTGCCTATAACCGCACCTAGCTCTTTATGCAAAAGAAGCTGGGCAACCAGATATCGAAGAGAATTTTCATCCGGCGTGTTATCTGCGTCGTAGATAGCAATTACTTCGCCTCTGGCAGCGCGCAACCCGATATTGAGCGTTCTCGATTTTCCTTTTCCACCTTCACTCTTTGGAATGTCGAACAATTCAACCCGCGGGTCCCGTAGAGAATAGCTTTGAATAATTTCTTTTGTTC
>CAZQQC010000075.1:0-14492 GCA_964595365.1 uncultured Melioribacter sp. | reverse complement strand
AAGCACATGGACAAGAAATTACCAGCACAACTAATGCCCGGTAAATCCATTCGGTAAAAGTTTGCCCTGAGAAAAATAATGGTGGTACTATAGCCAGTAAAAGAGCACCGAATACTACAACCGGCGTGTAGTATCTTGCAAATGTTGTTATGAATTTTTCTGTCTCAGCTTTTTTGCTGCTTGCATTTTCAACTAATTCTAAAATTTTTGAAATGGATGACTCCCCAAATTCTTTGGTCACTTCAATTGTGAGCATCCCGCTTTTGCCCTGATTAGGCCGGGATGTTCCATTTATCATACCGGCTAAAACCGTTTCATTTTCTTTTACCGAACGGGGGAGAGATTCGCCGGTCAATGCAGAGGTATCCACAAAAGAATTTCCATCTTTAATTATTCCATCCAAAGGAATTTTTTCTCCCGGCTTAACAACAATCATTTGTCCCGGATGAACTTCTATTGGTGAAACTCTTTTAATCTCTCCATTGATTTTGATGTTCGCATAATCCGGCCTTATTTCTAGTAAAGCCTTAACAGACCTTCGCGAACGATTCACGGCAATATTCTGAAACAATTCACCAATAACATAGAACAACATCACTGCAACCGCTTCCGGCATTTCATCTATTGCAAAAGCGCCCAAAGTTGCAACACTCATAAGAAAATGTTCGTTGAAAACTTTTCCTTTAATTATGCTTCTTACAGCTCCGCTTAGAACTCCCCAGCCGCTTATTAAGTAAGCAACAGCGAACAGCAGGTATTCAGCCCAATGAAACGACGTGTTGTGAATTAAATCTTCCGCAGCTATTCCAAACACCAACAGAGCAATTACAAAACTAATTCTGAAAAGTTCAAATTTGTTTTCAACCAGTTCATATTTTATAGCAGATGCTTTGGCTACAGATGGGATTTCTTCTTTCCGTTCTACCACCTCAACTTCCGGCTCAATTTCTTTTATTTTTTGTTTTATTTCTTCTATATCCGGCGCATCAATTTGTAAAGTTGAGTTGGCAAAATTCACCGAGACAAATTTTACTTCCGGTAGTTTAGAAAGGCCATCTTCTATCTTCGCAGCACACGAAGCACAGTCAATATTTTTTAACTGATATTTTTTCATAACATTTTTTACTCTTAGTCCAGTGCAACAAATATTTTTTATAACCGTTTGCTAAATAATCTTGCAGAGTTAAGGATAAAAACTAATTCGGAAGCAACGTGAATTAATGCTGCCAATAGTGGTGTTAAGTACCCCATAAAAGCGAGCGCAACACCGGCAGTATCAATTGTAAGTGTTCCCCAGAAATTAAAAGATATTACATTTAAGCATTGCCTGCTGATTTTAATTGCCTCAACAATTTTATTGAGATTATTATTTGCAAGTGCTATATCAGCACTTTCAAGAGCAACGGCAGTTGCAGTGCCCATTGCAATTCCTACATTAGCCTCTATCAAAGCCGGTGCGTCATTTATTCCATCACCAACCATTGCAACTGTTTTTCCATTTTTATTTAACTGCTGAATTTTTTCAAGCTTCTGCTGTGGAAGCATTTCACCATGGACCTCATCAACTTTCAACGTTTCTCCAATTCTATTTGCAATATTTAAAGCATCGCCGGTTAAAAGAATAACTTTGTTACCAAGTTTTCTCAATTCTTCCACTGCTGTCATTGCTTCTTCTCTCAGAACATCGGCAATGCTTATTGCCCCTAAAACTAATCCGTTGCCTGCCTTTCCGTTAGTCAGATTAGCTACAAGCACATCTGTATTCCCGCTTTCGTTTTTTTCTTCTAGATAATTAATTACATCCGAATTTATCTCTATGGAATTTTCTTTTAAGAAAGAAAAATTTCCGACAAGAATTCTATTGCCATTTTCATTGCAGATTATTCCTTTCCCCGGAAAGTAATTTATATTTTGATATACACTTATAGATATTCTTTTTTCTCTTGCTCTAGTTAAAATTGCATTTGCTAAAGGATGTTCTGAATGTTGTTCGGCAGTAGCTGCTATTTTTAGAATTTCGTCTTCATCATAACTGTTTTGGGATCCATCCTTTTGTAAAAAGCTTTTAATGTTAACAACTTTTGGAATTCCTAAGGTTAATGTTCCGGTTTTGTCCAGCACAATAGTATTAACTTTTCCAAGCTGTTCGAGATAAACTCCGCCTTTAACAATAATTCCTTCTTTTGCGGTTCGGCCTATACCTGCAAGAATTGCAAGAGGAGTTCCTGCAGCAACGCCGCAAGCTCCAGCAACAATCAATGCTGAAATTGTTGAGTAAATATTTTGCGTGAACAAAAATGTTATGATGGCTCCTGCGAAAGCAAAATAAACTAATCTTGCTGCCAGCTTATCTGCGGTTTTCTGTATAGGCGCTTTAGATTTTTCTGCTTTCTCTATTATTTCAATTATCTTTCCGAAAGTTGTGTCTTTGCCAATTTTTATCGGCTTAACTTCTAGAACGCCGCTTTGATTTATGGTTCCGGCGTAAACATTAAATCCTACCAGCTTTTCAATCGGCAAAGATTCACCGCTAATTGAAGACTGGTCGACATAAGAATTTCCTTTGATTACTTCGCCGTCAACCGGAATTCTTGAACCGGGCTTTACAATTATTGTATCATCTAAACTGACATTGCTTAAATTAATTTCTTGTTCTTCATTATTTCTCCTCACTGTTATTTTATCCGGCAGAAGCTGCACTAATTTTTCAATCATTTTTCTGCCTCTATCAACGGTAAGGTCTTCAAGCAATTCGGCAATTAGAACAAAGAACGTTATCACTAATCCTGTAAAGAGACTTCCGATCAGCAATGTAGCAATTACAGCAATAGACATCGATAGTTCCATTGTCATTTTTCGTTTGCGTATCGATTCAAAGGCTTCTTTATACATTGGATATCCACCTGTTAATGTTGCAGCAAGTGCAATAAAATCGAAAGTAGTAATCCCTACAAGTCGTGCCCATACTTCAAACCAGCTTAGCAGAAGTGCAATAGCCATTAAACCAATTCTAATTAAATCTGTTTTATCCCGCGGAACGGGATCCCGTTTTGCGGGATATTTTTTTACATTAATCATTTTCATTCCTTTCAGGGACTTACTTTAACATTTGCTTCAATGCTTTGCTTAATGATTCAATAGATTCTACCTCTTTACCTTTTCTAAATGAATCGGTTACACAATGCTCGATATGATCCTCGGTTATTAATAAGCCCAGTGTTGCAAGTGCGGACCGAACCGCTGCAATTTGTATCAGCACATCAGGACAGTTCCTATCATTGTCAATCATTTTTTTTATTCCGTTAATCTGTCCTATAGCTTTGTTTAGTCTTTTATTTATATCCTCTTTTTTTAATTTGTGATGCATAAAGGTTTCCTTAAAAAATTTGATACTATACGGGGGTATAACATAATTATTATTTTTCTACCGATCAACATTAGTCTATCTCACCTTCAGTTTTTTTATTCATTTCGCTCTCGATAAAGAATGCACCCTTCACCACAATCTTTGTATCTTTCGGCGGTTCTTCCAAAAAAGTTATTTCTGTAAAACCAGCCTCTGTAATTCCAACTTTTACATCTATCGTTCTGAAAATGAATTCCTTCTCCTCATCGTTGCTTATTGTTCGTGAAAGAACAAAGACGGTATTCCTCCGACCTTCTTCTATAATTGCCTCATGAGGAAGTGCACTTACTTTGTTCGTTCCGGTTTCAATAAAGGCATTCACATAAATGCCGGGGTGAAAATCTTTTTTATCTCTATTGCTTACTTTTGCCAGTACAGTAAATGATTTCGTACTTTCATCTAAAGCTTTACCGATTGAGAATACAGTAGCATTGCCAGTAACATCTTTTTGATTCGGAACCGTGAAATAAATTTTTTGTCCGGTCTTTATTTTATAAATATCTTTCTCGTAAACCTGGAGTGTAAGCTGGAGTTGTGAATTATCAACGACGCTGAAAATCTCTTTCAACGGATCTGCAAACTTTCCAAGATTAACTCCAACAGTTTGAACATATCCGTTGATGGGTGAAACAATCGGGCAGGAAGAGACAATTTCTCCATGCTCAAGTTTTTCAACATCGATGCCGATAATCTTCAGTTTGCTTCCCAGAGATTTGTAAGTTGCTTTTGCTGTGTTATAATCCGATTCAGTTTGCTGAAATCTCTTTTCGGCAGTTGCATTGTTTTGAAGGAGCTCTTTCTGCCGTGAATATTCTTTTTCTAAGAAAGCAAAATTGTTCTTTGCTTTTAGATAATCGTCCTGCAGTTGAATATAATCGGGATGTTCGAGCAGAGCCAATGTCTCTCCCTTTTTCACATAATCTCCTACGCGGACAAAAATGGATTTTACAACTCCGCCCATAAAAGCAGAAATACTTGCACTTTGCTGGGGCGGAAGTGTTAAGAATCCGTTTGCCTTTACTAAATCAGTTAAATTCTTTTGTTCAACGTTTCCAAGCTGGATCCCAACACTTTCAAATTGCTTTTGTGAAATCATTACTTCGCCGGGTTTTAGTCCGGCTTTTTGTGCTGTTTCAAGTTCTTGCCGCTCTTTTGCTTTTTCCTTGCCGGCGTTTTTTTGTCTGCAAGAAATTAATCCCGCTGTTAAAAGCAAGAGTGATAGCAATACTAATATTGATTTTTTTTTCATTTCAGTTCTCTATTTGATTATTATATTTTCAATTATTCTTTGCCAGATAAATAGTTAAGATTTATTACACTCTGGTTATGCTGGTTCAGCACATCATAATATTGAGTTTTAATTCCAATTGCCCTGGAGATGTTCTGAATGAATTCGATATAACCGATGTCGCCGTTCCGATAGCTTAATTTTGCAACTTTCAAAATTTCGTCGGTTTGTTTCAAACCAATTGATTCGTAATAATCAATCTGTTCTTTCCATTTCTGATATTCTTTCAACTGCTGTTGGTATGTTGATTGGATTATCACCCGGTAATTCTGATAATCCGCTTCAGCAATCTTTTCTCCAACTGCCGCTGCTTCAATCCTTCCTTGCTGGGGTAAGAACCAAAATGGAATTCCTACACCGATATTATAACTGTAAGCACTGGTTCCACCGCTTTCAACTAATTTAGCATATCCAAACGACAGATTCGGCAGAAGTCTATGAACTTCCAAATCTTGTTCTGCTGCTGCTGTATTTATTTTTTGTTTGTAAAGATTAATCACCGGATTATTCTCGAGCGATGCAGATTCAACTCCGATATCATACGGAAGTTTAATAAACTCTATATCGGTTAATTCAACCGGCTGGTTTATATTTAGAAATTTCTGCAGTTCTTTTTCATAGATATTTAAATCGGCTTCGGCTTGTTTTTTCTGCAATTGCACTTGCTGATACGATGATTGTGCAGTAAGTTTTTCTAATTGTGAAGTCTCGCCCGTTTTATAGCGAAGCTGGGCGATTTCTGAAAAGTCTTTGTAAACACTGTCCTGATACACAAGTAATTTCAGCCGGGCTGTTCCATAAATCAATTGGAAGTAGGCAGATTTAATGTTTTTTATTAATCCGGCTTTTACAGCTTCATAAGATTTCCGACTCAACAAAAGATTTTCATTTTGTAAATTGTTTTGCTGAAGATAAACAGACGGAAAACTTATAGTTTGAGAAATACCAATTTCTACATCGATAACGCCCTTTGTATTATCTTTATTATAATTAATGTTTGTTCTACCTAAATCAAAAACAGTTTTGCCGAGCGCATCTTGCCGGTCAATTGAATATAGTGCACTCTTTAATCCCGAATTATTCTTCAAAGCAATTTTGATTGCTTCATCGAGATTTAATTTGATTACATGTCCCTTTGGAATTTCAGTTTGCGCATAATTCATTTTTGAAAAAGAAAAAATTATTATGAACAATAAAGCTATTAATGGTTTTCCAATTGATAATTTCTTACTCGTCCCTTTGGGAAAAATTCTTTTCCAAGAACCAGTTGTAAAAATGCTGTAGAGAACCGGCAGCACAACCAGAGTTAAAAGAGTTGATGTAATCAAACCACCAATTACAACTGTTGCAAGCGGTCTTTGCACTTCGGCACCGGCTGATGTAGAAATTGCCATCGGCATAAAACCGAGAGATGCAACTGCGGCAGTTATAACAACCGGCCGTAATCTTACTTTTGTCCCTTGCAAAATTCTCTGGTTGACGTCTTCAACTCCTTCCTTTTGCAACTGATTGAAATAGCTTATTAACACAATTCCATTCAGAACAGCAACTCCGAACAATGCAATAAATCCAATTCCGGCAGAAATGCTGAAAGGCAATCCACGAATTAGCAATGCAAACACACCACCTATTGCTGCAAGCGGTATAGCAGTAAATATCAGTAGTGTTTCTTTAATCGAATTAAAAGTAAAAAAAAGCAGCGCAAAGATTAAAGCAAGAGAAACCGGCACTGCAATCATCAAACGATTCCGGGCTTCCTGAAGATGCTGGAATTGCCCACCATAAGTAATGTAATATCCTGCCGGTAATTTCAAATTTTTATTAAACGAATTTTGAATGTCATTCACAACACTCTGCACATCACGGTTACGAACATTCAAGCCCACTACGATTCTTCTTTTTGTATCGTCTCTTGAAATCTGAGTTGGTCCTTTTTTCAACTCGACTTGTGCAACTTCGCTCATCGGTATTTGAAAGCCGTTGGAAAGCGGGACGAAAATATCATGAACATTGCTAATGTCTTTTCGATGTTGTTCATCGAAGCGGACAACCAGATCAAATCTTCTTTCACCTTCATAAACAACACCGGCTTTAGCTCCGGCAAATGCGCTTTCCAAAACTTTATTCACTTCACCAATGGTTAAACCGTACCGTGCAATCTTGTCGCGGTTATACTCAACAGTAATTTGGGGCATACCTGTTACTTTTTCAGTCAATACATCCACAGCGCCATTTACTTTTGCAACAAGAGATGCTGCTCGATTTCCAAGCTGAGTAAGTATATCCAAATCTTCTCCGTAAATTTTTACAGCAACATCCTGCCGAATGCCGCTGATCAGTTCATTGAATCGAAGTTGAATCGGCTGCTGGAATTCATAACTAACACCTGGAATAACAGATAATGCTTCTTTCATTTTGTCTGCAAGTTCTTCTCGGTCCGATGCAGTAGTCCATTCACTTTTGTCTTTTAATAAAATCATCATCATTGATGTTTCAATGGGATCCGGATCAGTTGGAATATCTGCAACGCCAATTCTACAAACCACTTCTTTCACTTCCGGGAATTTTTCTCTTAATATCTTGCTCGCTTCCAGTGTTGTATTAATTGTTTGAGAAAGAGAACTGCCCGGCGCTAATCTTGTCTCCACCGCGAAATCTCCTTCTTCCAGAGTTGGAATGAACACCCCGCCGAGCGTGTTGAAAGCAATCAATGCAATAACAAATAACAATAAGGATGAAATGATTACAAATTTTTTCTTTCTTAATGCAAAATGAATTGTTGGTTCATACCATTTATGAATTTTATCCATAATCATTTCCGAGATATTTTTCTTCTCTTTTTTTGATTTGTCCGTGTGAAGGGAAGACCGATGGATTTTTTTGTTTAAGAAAAGCGCCGATATCATAGGAACATAGGTGAGTGAAAGCATTAACGCTCCTGCAATTGCAAAGCTTACAGTCATTGCCATCGGCTTAAACATTTTTCCTTCAATGCCGGTTAAAGCAAGAATTGGCAAGTAAACTATCAGAATTATTATTTCGCCAAAGGCGGCAGATTTTCGGATACGCGTAGCAGAATGAAAAACTTCCTCATCTATTTGCTGCTGACTCAATACATCAAAGTCACCAAGTTTGCCGCTTTCAGTCCTGTCCCGGCTCAACGAAGTTGAGACGGATATCCGATGAACAATTGCTTCAACAATTATAACTGCACCATCTACTATTAGACCAAAATCAATTGCACCAAGCGACATTAGATTTCCGGATACACCGAATATATTCATCATCGAAACTGCAAATAACATTGAAAGAGGAATCACAGAAGCAACTACAAACCCTGCCCTTAAATTTCCCAATAGCAAGACCAGAACAAAAATTACAATCAGTCCTCCTTCAATTAAGTTGTGGCTTACTGTAGTTATTGCACGTCCTATTAAATCACTTCTATCAAGGTAAGGTTCTATTACAATTCCTTCAGGTAAAGAATTTTGTATTGCGGCAATTTTACCTTTAACACGATTTACAACCTGAACGGAATTTTCTCCTTTCAGCATCAGCACAACTCCGCCTACAACTTCACCTTCCCCATTGCGTGTTATTGCACCATAACGAACAGCCGAGCCAAAACGAACATCGGCAACATCGCGCATTAAAACCGGAACGCCGTTGTTGTTTTTGATAACAATCTTTCCAATATCATCAAGAGTTTTTACAAGTCCTATGCCCCGGATAAAATATGCATTATGTCCCTTCTCGATATAAGCACCGCCGGTATTCTGGTTGTTGGCAGTAAGTGCATCAAAAATATCTTTAATTGTTAGATTCATACTCCGCAGCCGGTCTGGATTTATCGCTGCTTCATATTGTTTGATGAATCCGCCAAAGCTATTTATTTCTGCGACACCCGGCGTGCCGGCTAATTGTCTTTTAACAATCCAATCCTGAATTGTTCGTAAATCTGTTGGAGAATAAACCGAATCATATCCCGGCTTTGTGTGAAGAACGTATTGATAAATTTCTCCAAGCCCGGTTGAGATTGGTGCAAGTTCAATTCTTGCAATTCCCGGCGGAATTAAATCCTGTGCCCCGGTAATTTTTTGTGCTACGAGTTGCCTGGCTAAGTAAATGTTAACATTGTCGTTAAAAACAATTGTGATAACAGCAATGCCAAACCTTGAAATTGACCGGATATCAATCACTCCCGGTATGTTAGCCATTGAAAGCTCAAGCGGTGAAGTTATAGTCTGTTCTACTTCCTGCGCTGCAAGTGCGGGAGCGAGAGCGTGAACTGCAACTTGATTGTTGGTTATATCCGGTACTGCATCAATCGACATATTGAACAGAGAATAAATGCCCCACCCCATTAGTATAAGTACTAAAAAGCTTATTACAGCTTTGTGTTTAATCGAAAAACCAATGATTTTATCTATCATATCTTCTCCTAAAAAAATCTTAGAATAATAGTTTAAGCATCGTCTAATTCTTAAAACGATGCTAACCAGAAACCGAATGAGAAGGATAGATTTAGACTATGAGAACAGAATTAATTATATGAATACGATTTTTTTGAGGCGGGTGATTTATGTGACTCAAATAAGTATCAGTGTAAAATTGCTTCTGTATTAAATCAGCTGTAGTGGTATCGATAGCGATAACGTGAAAAGTAATCTGATTTTGATCAAAAAATTTTGTTAATAATACATCCTTAAAAATATCGACAAAATCCTGTGAATAATCTTTATCACATTGCGGGAAAAAATTGTCAATAATTACCGAATCGCAAAACTTTATAAAAAGTGCTGTAAAAAAAATAATGAATAATATTTTCCTGGTATTCCGCATATTAGATATACTTTTCATAAATAACCAAATTTCATTTCTATATCCCACTTTAATGAAATTTCTGTTTTTACATTTTCTTTCGGAGAAATTCCTCAAACATATTTTCCATTTTAAGGGGGTTGTCTAAAATGTAATTTTCAATCTTAAAATTTGTGTAAATCCCCGCTTCCACAAGCGAGGCAGAGTTGAAATCCTCATCATCCGTGTGTCTCTTGACCATCATTCTTTAATATGTGTTCTATTTATCAAAAAGAATATTATTTTTTCGACAGCCACTCTTCCATATTTATCTGTGTCTTCCACCTGAAAAACCATGACCGCCAGAAAATCCTCCATATCCGTGTCCACCGGAATAATATCCTCCGTACCCGCCATGTCCACCGTAATAACCACTACTGTAATGCCCTCCATAAGAAGGAAAGTGTAAAACAGACGGATAATGATAATACCAGCCGTAGTAGCCAAGATAAGAAGAATACCAAGGATAACCGTAATAGTAATAAGGATACAAATAGGAAGGAGAATTGTAATAATATCTTCTTATTTTGCGAGCCGTAGTTTCAGCAGTTTTGATCATTGCATTAATGACCTTCCCGCTTACGCCAGCTTTCTTTAATCGAACAATATCATCTGTTGTAAGCTCGAAGTATGAATAAGTTGCCTTTATTTGAGAGATTATTACATCATCGCTTAAACCTTCTTTACTCAATGTAATAACATCATCGATTGACATAGCGCTGCTATCCGGTTGAATTTCATCCCTGGCATATTGCGTTTCATACGTTGAATAGCAGCCCGTACTAATGATTGCAACAGCAATCAAACCGACTAAAAAGATAATCCGTTTCATAATTCACGCTCCTTTAAATTCTATCTGCTGTTAAACAACATTCTTTTACTATTATTCACTTACCTTATGCAAGGTTTGATCGACCATGAAAAATTATAATTACAAAACTAATATTTAACAACATAATTTCGTTTTCGAACCCAAACCTTGCATAACATTAGTTATTTATTTTCTCTTTCATTTTAACTACCAAAGGCAGCCATAAAGTTCCCTCTCTGGGATGGAGATTTCCCCCTAAGGGATCACTTCGGAAAGAGGGCTTTCCATCATATCGCTTCTTCTCCTCTTTCATTCGTTCTTATCTTTACAACTTCATCTACCGTATGAACGAAAATTTTACCATCCCCGGGATTACCGGTGTGTGCATTTTCTTGAATTGTATTTACTACTGTTTCTACAATAGTTACAAGCAGTAATCTCCTGTTGGAATGCAGTATTATATCATTTCAAATAATCTTAATTCCTGTTCTTAAAATTTCCGCAACAAAAGGATCGTCTTCGGTAGATTCTTCGGTTTTATACGGATGGATTTCGAAATCCGTGGTTGTCTTCACTAAAAACTCATTTATTCTTTTCTTGTCAAAAAATCTGCTACCTTCAAAATTATCGGAGACCAATGCTAAATCAATATCGCTGTATTTATGGGCATTGCCTTTTGCGTAAGAACCAAATAAGTAAACCCCTTTAATACTGATTTCGGCCGTGATTAAATTCAACAATTGTGTTATTAAATTATCCAAGTCCTTTTTTGAATACATTATAATACTCTTTAATTTTTGTGATATATTCTTCTGAAATTCTTTCGTGCATTTTTTATGAAAATCCAGTCTATAATCCAAATAGCGCACTTCTAAATTAAAATCATTCACCTCAAGCAAAAATTCTTTTTCTATGTCGCTTAAATTAAGCTTAGACTCATTAGCCAATCTTACAAGGTCATGAATTTTAGGCGGCACGTTATCTTCATTGTCCTTCACCCACAGCGCTTTAAGAATTTTTTCCAAGACCAAATGCCGCACGAACAAATCCCAATCATATTTACCCGCGTCAAAAATTCCTTGCATTGCATCGAGGTCGTGCTCTGCGGTTTTTATCCAATATTCTATATGTTCTTCTTTTGTCAACTTAGCTTTTTTAATTTTTCCACGTAAAATATACATCATTAGCGTCCAATTTGTATACTAATGTCTCATCCGTAGCAATGGGGTACAAACCGGATGATAAATGGGAATTCAGTTTGAGATGGCTTTATGCCGGCGGTGCACCGTACACTCCTTTTAACGAAGATGCATTTCGTAAATCTTTGAAAGGTGTTTTGGATTATTCAAGAATCAACTCGGCATGGCTACCGGATTTTCATTCGTTCAATATCCGCGCAGAAAGAAGATTTTATTTTAAGTCGTCAACTTTGATCGTTTACTTAAGTATTTGGAATGCTACGGCAGAAAAAAATTGCCGCTTACACCTGGAATGAAATAGACAATAAGCTTGATGAAGAAAAAATGTGGGGAATGCTTCCAGTCTTCGGAATTGAATTTGAATTTTGATCTAACTAAACATTATATGATAGAACACGGATGACACTGGTAACACGGATTTGCACGGATAAAATCTGCGAAGATTTGCCTCATCCGCATAATCCGTTCTATTTCTTTTAAATGAGAAAGCCACCGCCTCTGGCAGTGGTTACTTACTTACAAATTGAATTAATGAGATTGAGGCGAACTATTGATTTGAGAATCGAACCACATCCATTTAATGAAAAAGAATTTAACATCTCCAACCCGATTGTTAAAGAAATAATGTTGTATGGCATTGAATGCAGCAATAGAATACGTACGTATCGTCATACCTTTTGAAAATATTAACGGTAATGCTTTGATGATCTCTAGACCCGCACTTAAGTAGTTTAGCCGGTTAATTTGCCCTTAAGTTGTAATGTATAAATATCATTCTTAAAACCCCGGCAGCTTGAACTTCATTGTCACTTCGCCGGTTTCGCGGTTAACCGAAATTGATTTTTCTTCCGTGATTAACTCCTTGCCGGTAGCCATTTTGAATATGCCGCTGAGAAATTGCATTCCCTGGTTTAATGTTGATTCAACTTCTTCCGGTTTTGGCGCCCGTCGATATGAATCTTCAGTCCGTTCTTGTATGCGTGCTTCGGATATTTCTTTTGCTGCCGCTGCAACTGCGTCAATATTTTCAAATGCTTCTTCGGTTTGAGGCGGTGCTGCTGTTTCAGAAAATTTTAACACTGCTTCCTCTTCGCTGTCTGCCGGATCTTCATAAACTACGGTTACCGGTTCAATAGGTCGAATCATCTTTTCAACACGCTCGATAAATGTTGTTCTTCCTTTCGATGCAAAGTCAACAACTTCGGTGAGGTTGGAGTTATTTAAAACGGCGTTAAAAAGTTCTTCCTTAACAACAATACCGTTAGCAATATTATGCTCTATGCTGTTGAGGGCAAACATATTAACAGCCGTCAGCTTCGGATTTTTTTGACCGATGCGATTTATCCGTCCAATTCTTTGATTCTTTTTCGCTGGATTCCACGGCAAGTCGAAATTAATAACCGTATCGGCAAACTGCAGGTTCAATCCAACTCCGCCCGCTTCGGTAGAAAGAAATACAAGTGTATCTGGGTTATCGGCAAACTCGTTAATTATAAGATTTCTTTTGTTTGTCGGAGCATCCCCCGAAAAAGTTACGAATTGAATTCCGTTTGATTTCAACATCTTGCCGATTAAATGCAGCATCGTTTTCCATTCGGAGAAAATAATCACTTTCCGTTTCCCATTTTTGATGTTCAACTTATCCAATAAAATATTTTCTAATTCAACTAATTTTGGCGAGTGATTGGTTTCCTTGTCGATTAAAAAGGTCGAGTCACACACCATCCGCATGTTGGTAAGAATTTGCTGGATGCGCTGCATGTCGTAAACGGTTTTGTGTTTCTTATGTAAAATGGGTGCGAGCGCCCTGGCAAATCCGGAATGAATTTCCTGCTGAGCGGGATGCAGTTCGACCGGAACAACAACTTCCTGAACTGCCGGAAGTTCTTTCATAACGTCGGTTTTCTCGCGCCGGATTACATAATCCGCTAATTTATTTTTAAGCTCTTGCAGATTGAAGTAGCCGGTAATTTGGTTCCTCTTCGTTTTGTCGAAGTAACAATGATTCATAGAAAATTCCCACTGCGGCGCCAAAACTTCCGGATCGATAAAATTCATTATAGAATAAAGTTCGAGCAAATTATTTTCAAGCGGAGTTCCGGTAATTACCAAAGCATGTTTTTTAGGAATCGATTTAACCGCCGAGGAAGTTTTTGTATCGTAGTTTTTTATTTTCTGCGCTTCGTCAAGAATAATCATATCGGGAGGATACTGACAAATAACGGTAATATCCCTCATCACCGCTTCGTAGTTTGCGATAATAAAAAATTCATCCCCGCATTTGTAAAGCGAATGCCTTGAGTTTCGCATACCTTCAACAATAACTGCTTTCTCGTTTGTATAACGTTCGATTTCCTTTTTCCACTGGTATTTTAGAGATGCCGGGCAAACGACTAATGTTTTCTTTACGCCGTAAACATCTTTCTTCAATACAGCCACAGCAATTGCCTGGAGAGTTTTGCCCAATCCCATTTCATCGGCAATGATGTTTCCTTTTTTAAACAATGAAAATAAAATGCTTTCCTTTTGATAATCGAACAGATTTGCTTTTATTTTGGAAAAATCCGGAGCCACCTTTTCGCGAAGACGGCTAATTGATTGACTCTCAAAATATTTGTCTATCTTTTCTATTACTTCCGGACGGATTAAAATGGATTTGAATTCCCGGGATTCTTCCAAAAATTTAAAGAATGCCGAATATTTTTCCGGCAGAATATATTGCCCGTGGCTGAAATACTTTTTAATAAGTGTCTCGATTTCCAAAGGAAGTTTCCTTTCATAATAATACGTGATGTTGTAATCGTAATGAGGATCGCAGTAAATTTCTATCACAGGGTAATCATGTTTTTTCAGGGACATCAAATTCTTTTGTTTCTTTTTCATGTAATCGACGGCAAAAATCAAATGCTTATATGTGCCGAGTTTGTT
>CAZQQC010000074.1:0-14816 GCA_964595365.1 uncultured Melioribacter sp. | reverse complement strand
ATAGATACTATTGCCATGATTATTTTAATTAGCTGCCGCGGCATAAATCCTCCTAAGTTTTATTTGATAGTATGTATATTCCGGAATTCCAGAAAAAACAAAATAATCTGTACGTTTTATTATTCTTATCTAACCGGAACAAGCCTACCCGGTATCCGAACATCTAAAAGAAATATCTTGCGCCGAATCCGGCATCGAGGCCGAAACCGGTTGAGCTCACAAGTTGAAGAGTGGGAACAATTTCAAGAAAAATGTCCAGCGGGGTTGAATGCGGAAGCCATTCTATTCCTAAAACACCTCTAACAGCAAACGTGCCTGCGTACGGCGGGCCTGTATTTATTCTTCCGCCAATTCCGTAGTATAATGGGAATTGACCGTTTGCTGCAATTGCATCGTACGAATGCCAGATGTAATCAACATGAAAACCTATCCGCGTCACACGATCGTAATCCGGATCAAAACCATTCACCCGGTAACCTTCGACAGACCAGCCTAAACCAAAAACTAAAGCATTAACATGTGACAGCCAGAGTTTTGCACTCAACCCCGTCGGTTCGCCTACTATTACGCCTAATCCGAATTTTTTATTCTGCGCTTCCAACTTTTGAGCCGTAAAAACAGCAGTTAGAAAAAGTACAACAACAAGAAAATATTTCATTACAACTCCACAATATAGTTTTGAAAAAAAATGAATACGTTTGAAAAGACGGAAGATAAGCCGTATTCACTTATCTCCCGTCAGTTAATTTCGAATAAATGTATTCTTATTTGAGTAATACCATTTTTTTAATTGCAATCTGGCTGCCTGCTTTCAATTGATAGAAATAAATTCCGGATGCAAGGTTAGCAGCATTGAAAGTTACAAGATGAGAACCGGCACTCATCTGACCATTAATTAATGTTGCAACTTCCTGACCGATAATGTTGAAAATTTTCAACGTTACGTTTTCAGTTTTAGCCATAGTGAAACTGATACTTGTAGAAGGATTGAACGGATTCGGATAATTCTGCTTCAGTTCAAATGTGGTTGGTACACTTTCTTTGTTACCGTTGTCAACCGAAGTAATGGAGCCCGAAATTTGCTGAACCTGAACTGCCTGAAGACTTCCGTTTTGACTTTGACTTGCCCACACATTTACCGTTTGTCCGGTTTGAATTGATGAAGATTGGATTTGTGTAAAAGAGGAATTAATGAAAACCGTGCTGCTGTTTATTGAGAATGACGGAACTGAAAGCTGAAAATTAGTCGATGTTGAAGAAGTTACAACACCACTGAAGACAACCGAATTAGGCTGACCCTCAATTTCAATTCTGACAGCAAGGTTGGTGTTCACATCGGTTTTGATGTATCATACTTCTACAAATTGATTTATCTTCAAACTATCGAATGTAACCACTTTATCAAATTCATTATAATAGATAGTATTTTGATCTGTCGACAAAGTGAGTCCGGCAACAACCAATTGATTTGTTCCAAGAGAATTAATCTTGCCGGAAACTTCGAATTCATTGTTCGAATGAACTTTGATAAGCTTGGCTATCAAGTTACCGTTTACATCCAAAACGCCTTTAACTTCTACTTTCATGCCGAGGGTTAAATTTAAGAAAGTGATCACACTGTTTCCGTTACCTTTGATGGTTGTAGTTGAATCCACAACAAAAGTTTTGTTAGATACTGTTAATGAATTTGCTGTCAATACATCGATTGTTCCTTCGACAACTATAAACGGGCGCCAGTAATCATTCACCTTAACTTTAACAGCATAATATTGATTTGAACCCTGAACGAGAGCTTCAACACTTACTATTTGCCCAACCTTCAGATCATTTATTGTAATCGTGTTTCTATTGTTGTCCAGAAACTCCGTGTTCTGGTCTGTGATAAACACTGTACCTTTTACAGTTAATGTGGTGCCGCTTATGTTATCGATAGAGCCGGTAAAATGAATTTCGGTTTTACTGTTATCCTTTACTTTGATGTAGCTTGCATAGTAATTACTGCCCTGGACGTAAGCTTTAATCTTGACGTAAGTTCCAACTGTTAGATCGCCGAATGCAATGCTTTGTTTGAACCTGTTGTAGATTTTTGTTTGGGAGTTAATGTAAATAGTGTATCCGCCAACGGTAATATTATCTGTACTCACGGCTTGAATTAAGCCTTCCAGTTCAAATTCGTTCTTTGAATAATCACCCTCCAATTTTACTCTCAGCGCTGTATAGGTACCATTAGTCTGCAGCAAAGCCTTAACCTCAACACGGTCGCCAACCTGCAGATCGGAAAAGCCGAGCATCATTCCTTCATCGGCAAAGAACACTGTGCTGGAATCGACATAGCATGTTACGCCGCTTACAACAAAATTATTAGAAGAAATTGCAGTGATCGAGCCCTCAAGTTCCAATACTTTTTGCGGACGATTCTCGCTTTCTACTTTTATCATAAGCGCTAAGTAGGTTGAGTCGGATTTTAAGAATCCTCTAATTTCTACTTTGTCTCCTACTGCTAGTTGGCTTATCGTGATAATGCCTTTTCCCTCTTTAAGAATAACCGTTGTACTGTCTACAAAGAAGACGGTATCTTTCACTTTTACAGAATTTGATGTTACTTCTTGAAGGGTTCCTTCAAACTCGACTTCTTGATAAGAGTTTTTGGTAATCACCATTACAGATACAGCAAGATAGGTACTGTTCGTTTGCAGGAGCGCCTTTACAGAGACTTTGTTGCCAACTTTAAGATCGGAAAACTTAAGGGAGGCATGGTACTGTGTGTATATAACTGTATTTAAATCGACAAATACTTCGGTTCCGTTTACAGTGAACGAATTGGAAGTAAGTGCAGTTATCGAGCCTTCCATTTCAATTGTAGAATTTACATTCACCAATTGAATACTCGAAGCAACGAGAGTTCCGTTTTGTTTTGAAACAGCTTCAACCTGAACAAAGCTGCCAACTTTCAGACTGTCGAACACAATTGTGCCGCGCATACGATCGGTTATTCGTGTCGAAGAATTGACCAGTACCTCAACAGAATTGACGGTTATGCTGGAATCTGTTTTTACCTGAATAATACCCGATAGCTCTATGCTTTCGTCTGCTTTAGCAGAAACGGGACTCCAAAGCAGAAATGAAAACAACATGAGTAAGAAAATATTTTCAAGTCTTCTCAAAAATTGTTTATTCACTAGCAACATTTTATCTATCTCCTCTATTTTTTTAGTAATGTTTTTTATTACAAAAAATTTAATGGGGTTAGAAAATCCAACCCCATCATTTAGTTTTCTAGTTCATATTTGCAAGAATCAATATTTGAGAAACAGCGCTTACCTGTGTTGAAGATGCGCCTATCAAAGTTGTCTGAACCGACGTTTTGACCGCAGTAAAGAATGTTACGTATACATTAATAATTGCATCGATAGAGGCGTTTCCGCTTAATGCCGTTGTTAAGACTTCCTTTGCGCCGCCGCCGGCATTAATGCTCGCATCAATTGTATCAATTATAGTTGAGTAAGAACTCAGAGTAACCTTCAATTGTGATCCAACAGAAGAATGATACTGAACAAACGCCTCGGTAATTTGACTTATATCTGTACTGCTCTTGATGGAACCGAACAGAGTAGCACCAGCAGATCCTACCGCGCTTATTTGAGTGTTCGAAGCGCCGGCTAATTGAAATTGCTGCTTTACAGCATAATTGAGAACAAATGCATACCGCTTATAAAAATTTCTAACAATTACATGTCGCGTTTGTGCATTCATCGACGAAGTTGAGTTAACAAATGCGGTGAGACCGATTCTCATCAGTTCGGCAAATGCGGAAACATTTATATTTTGCGACGAGTATGTAGACAGAACGGTCCCTTCATAATCGTTCATGTCATTATCGGCTTCATCTTCAGTATCGCCGGACATATACATTGCGGCATCAAGTTTTGCATCTGCATCATGCTTTGCATTTAAAATAGCTTGAAAGGTTAACGCTGTAAAACCAAAGTATGAATTTTGAGATGCTTTTACTATTGCCTGGTACTGAGCTTTCATGGCAGTTAAGAATTGCGCTTGTGCGTTTGCATCGCTGCCAATATTCAGAGCAGCTTCGCTGTTCAGCAAAATTTTCAGATCCGATTCATCTATATCGCCCGCACTGCCTTCGCCCACAAGTTTAATATAGAGTTCTGCTTCTGTTGTAGATTCAGCGCTAAGAGGCGGTGCATATACGGTTACCCCGTTTTGAACATTAGATGAGACAATCGCTTTCCATTCGGTTGTTCCCAGAGTAGCAACAACAATTAAATTTCTCACACTGCTCAGATTTGTTTCCACAGTAAATTTACCGTATGTGTCGGTTTGAACCGGCTGTGTTGAAACAGTTTTTAAAGAGCCGTCTGCCTGCACTTGTGCCAGAATAACAGTTGCGCCCTGTACATCACTTTGGCTGCCTGTTGCCGTTCCGGATTTACCCAACGACTTAGGCATTCCGTTAACAGTTGTTATTCTACCAGATACCTTGGATGTACCGCCGGAGTCAACAGGATTATTATCCTTCGAACAAGCCGATAAAGAAAATGCCAAAACTATTAATACCAGACTTACTAAGAATTTATTGCTACTTTTGATTATTGTTTTCATTTTATAATTTTCCTTTCGTTTTGTACTATATTTTTTCAGTTACATGAAACAAACACTATTTTACCCGGTAAGGAATTCCCCATGATTTTTCCTGGACTATTGTATCAGTATCGTATACAACAGATCTCGGCATAGCATTAATAACAGCATGCTTTCTGCCGGCGTAAGAATGTGTATTCCAATTTCTCTCATATACTTTTTTATAATAACTGCCTACTAATACGCTGGAAACCAGATCAAATTTTTCCTTCGTTCTGAAGTTCCCGTCTTTTGAAGCTCCGTAGGTTATGGTTAAGAAATCGGGATCGCCTGACGTACTTAAAACTTCAACGGAGATTTTTATAGGTTGATTTTTTTTGTACCATGTAAATAGACCTTTCCAACCACGCCATTCGAAGTCGAAGCCAAAAACTGAAAATTTACCCTCACGATATTTTTCGTAGTCGTCATCGTCTCCTTCCTTATCGCTACCCACATTAAAGAAATATGAATTCGGATCATCTATCACCACTGTCGAACCATCCTGAACGGTCAGTGTTATTCTGGTTATTTGTATATCGGAGCTATCTGTTCCACCATTAGGAAGTGAGACAGCAACCATTTTCCAATCGGTTGTGTCGTTGCCGGTATTTGCAACACGTTGAAATTTTACCAGGCGCGTAATTGTTGTTGAAAATGGTTTTTGAATTGTGGTGTCTGCGCGGTTGCTTATTCCAATTGTGGGTTTCTGAAACGATCCAACTATGATAAGTGTCCCGTTATATTTTTGAACAAGAGTTCCCGTTGCTGTAGTGCTGTCTTTAACAAGAGTAAGACTTTGGTCTGCCAGCTTCATTTTCTGGCCTACCTTAATAGGATATAATTCTTTCCCCAGTGCGCCTGCAAGCATCATTGCCTGTTCTTCATTATAGTTCGGTTTAAAAGAATTGACCGATGCGCTTTTTTCCATTATCTTAATAAATGACTGGCTGGAACTGTTTGACCCCGACAACGGATTACTGCCTGAATCTTGACAACCAGACATGATAATAATAACGGCAGCTAATGTTGTTCCGATAATAAAATTAAATCGCCATTTCATATTAACCTCACTTCCTAAATTGTTTTTGTTAAGAGACAATTTGTTTTAGTTCATATTTGTTGTCAGCTATTATTTTTTTTATAAACTTTTTGAGTTCATGCAGTTCGGATGATTTGTCAAAAAAATGATTTACTGATAATTTTTCGTAAACACTTTTATACTGGGGCATTCCGTAATTCGAACACAGTATCACTGTCGGTTTATGTTGTTGCCGGTTGCAATAATTCACCAATTCCAATCCACTTTGATCGGATAACTGAATATCCAGAAGTACTACTTCAATTTTTATGTTTTGCAAAATTTTTTCTGCCTCTTCTACAGTGCTTGCTTCAAATACAAGATCAAATTTTTTTTCGAGCTCCAGATACTTTACTAATGTTTCCCGTACTCTCTCCGAACCGTCTACAATTAAAATGACCATATTTGTTCCTCTTTATTTCGGATGCTAATTTAACCGATGGGCACTATGTTGTATGCAGTGGTTTTTTGTAAAAAGATGTGGTTGGTTTTACGGCAAGAATTAAAATATTCTTTCTATCACGAAGTTTGCAGCTGGCTAACATTTTTAATGTCCCGTTTTTAGTTATAACATAGTAGAGAACTTCGCCCGGACGTATCACATATTGCAAAGGTGAAATTTAGAATTCGTGTGGTGTACCTATTACGTCGAAAGTTTATCTATTTTAATCGAAGACTTCTTCGATTTTCGAAATAGAAATACTATAACGATAAGAAAGACAATGCCAGAAATAATGAATCCCAAGTACAAATAAGATGGCGCAACTGCCTCTTTCCACTTTTCAATTCTTGCATCAATAATTGTTTTTTCTGGTTGTGTCATCATATTATTTTCCACAAGCATGGGGATCCACTTCTTTTCAATAGTTCTAAAATAAATGCTGTCTGTAAAAGTATGAAAAATATTCTCGGATTCATTTTTGCTCTTTGTACCAAGATTTTTTATTTCATCATCAATAAAAGAATTTACGCTGTTGACAAATGCGCTGGAGTTGTTAAACAAATCAAGATTAATATTTTTTTCTACAAACAGATTACGGATACTTTTCCAGATCCCACTGTTGATTTGATCGTTCCATTGAGCAAATAAAGAATCTATTTGTGGAATCTCGGACTTCTTTTGTTTCCTACTGAGATATACACTGCTTAATTTTGGCCCAATTTGTCTCCAGACTTTATTAAAATCGCGATACTGTTTCTTCATCTGCACAAAATCATCGGCAGTCATTTGTGTAACCTGCGTGAATCTGATATTATCTGCAATTGTTCTTTCAATATTATAGAACAGATTGCTTTTGTTGACTTTAGAAATAATTGTTTGTGTTTCCTTCTGACTAAGTTTGTGTGGCGATTTTGTAAATTCTACAAGAAGGCTATCAACGAAGTCGCGAACCAGCAAATCACGCTGATTTATATTCCCTTTTAATTGTGCAACAAGTCTTTTAAGTTCCGCGATAGTTTCCCGATCTTTATCAGATTTTGTTCTCAATTCTTCTATCTGCTTCATTAACTCATCGTTCTTCTGATTTAACTCTTTAACCTGCGTTTGAAGCGTCTCGACTTGTGTTGCAAGTGTACTTATTCGAGATAAGTCTTTTCTCTTCGATTCAATACTATTTTCTATCTTCGCAAAAGATGATTCAAAGTTTTCCGGGTAAAGTGCTTTATCAAGTAATAGTTTATAATCAATAAACTCGCTTCTTAGATCGTTAATTTTCTCACCGGCAACGTTGCACTCTTCTAACGAAGAAGCATTCTTAATCGATTCTTCAATCTGCTTATACCGGTCCTTAAAATTTTGCAGCGCTTCATAGTCCGACTGTGCAAACATAAGGGAGTTCATCAGAAACATGACGCAGAAGAAAATTTTTGACTTCATTTTGCCCTCACTATTTCTTTGCCAGAGACCAAATATTTATTTGTTCCGTCAATCAATTCGATATTAGTTAATTTCTGATTGAATGCCGGTGCTTTAAGCGCAAGTGTATCCGGCAAATCAATTTTATCTTCCAATTTCATTCCTCCTTCCACAGGTACAAACCGGTAAATGCTTTTAAAACCTGCACCTGTGAAATAATAAATGCCGGCTCTGTCGCGTATAACTCTAATCTCTTTTCCGGCAACTGAATTTGAGTCGTTGAATTCTTCATAAAAAATCGGCTTGATATTAAGATCAAATGCATATCTCTCATCATATATAAACCCGTCGTTATTAACCTTTAGTACTGCTTCTACGGGCCAGGAATTGTCGGTAGATTTAAGTAGTATTTTCGTACAACCCGCGATAATAAATATTATCGAAATAGAAATGAGAGATCGCATGAGACTCCTTGACTAATTGTTCATAAAATATTTTATTATGCGGCAGTTTTTGAATTATCGCAACTTTATCTTTTTAGATAGATAATACTTTCTGCTTGTAATTAATTTTTATCTGTGTCACCTGCCTAGCCATTCCTAAATATTCGTTACTAATGCTGTTGCAAAACTACAATTGAGAATAGGTTTTGTATGCAGTTTTTTTTTGAAAAAAAATGTAGTTGATTAAGCGGCAAAAATAAAATAGAGAGTATAAATTAAGACAATGTTTACAAAGCTAAGCCTGTTAATATTTTTCTATCAGATCGTTATCTATCGCATAACGGATCAATTCTGCAGTAGATTTAATATTTAATTTTTCCTGGATGCGGGTCTTATAAGATGCAATTGTGTTAACGCTCAATCCTAATGTTTCGGCTATCTCGGTTATTTTGTTTCCTTTAGCAAGAAGTCTTAGAACTTCAAATTCTCTGTTGGATAGAATTTCGTGGGAAGAAACCCCGTTCGTACTGTGTCCATTCATAAAAAGTTTTTCCATCAGATCAAACTTCAAATATTTTCCTCCGTTTTCAATCTTTCTTATCGCCGATATAATTTCACTCGGTTTTGAACTTTTACTTAGATAGCCATCGGCTCCCATAGTAATTGCTCTCTTAGCAAATTTTTCTTCGGGATAAATGCTAAACAACAAAATTTTAGTTTCGGGGAAACGCGATTTCATATCTTTCACAAAATCTAACCCGCTTTTGTCCGGCAGAGAAATATCTAAAATTACCAGGTCGACGGAATATTTTTTCAAAGTATGCTCAAGTTCTTGAATGCTTGCAGCTTCTGCAACAACTTTAAGATCACCATGTTGGGCAATAATCTTTTTCAATCCTTCTCTAATAATTTCATGATCATCCGTTATGATTATTTTCATATTACACCTTAACTTTTTCTTTTGGATCAACCGGAATCAAAAGTGTAATGCAAGTTCCTTTATCGGGGGCACTATCGATATTTAATTTACCTCCTACAAAGATGGTGCGTTCCTTCATACCAAGAATGCCCATTGAGTTCGACAACGATTCCGAACCACTGCTCATTCCCTTGCCATTATCAGAAATGCTAATTCCGAGATTATCGTTAGCCTGATAAATTCTAACATCAATAAGTGAAGCATCCGCGTGACGAATGACATTTGTCAAAGCTTCTTGAATTATCCGGAAAAGAGCGACATTCCTTTCGTCATCCAGGTTGAATGTTTCCAGATCGGAACTAAAATTACAAGTGATGTTACTAATACGTTCGATCTCGCGGCAATATTCCTGCACGGCAGGAATGAGCCCCAAATGATCGAGGACGTAAGAACGGAGGCTGCTCGATATATCTCTTACAGCCTGAATTCCTTTCTTTACAAATTCTTGAACCGAATTCAATTCGTCAAGTATTTCAGTTATAGCCGGTTTCTCAGTTTGTTCGAGCAGTTCTATAAGGAGCGAAATGTTGAGGTTGATGCCAGTAAACAATTGCCCGAGTTCGTCATGAACTTCTCTGGCTATGCTCTGTCTTTCGGATTCCCGCGCGTATTGAATCTGTGCAGCAAGGTTTCTCAACTCGGATTCAGAACTTCTTAACCTGTATTCGGTTTTTCTTAATTTTTCATAAGCAAGCGACTTCGCAATTGAAATTGAAGCGTTACGTGCGACCCCTCTCAACAGATTAATATCGTCGTTGGCAAAAACTTTGTTATTGCCTTTGTTATGAAGTTCAAAGAAGCCGATTAACTCGCCGGATGAATCGAACAAAGGTGTTGAAAGAGCCTGCCTAATTTTGTATTTGCCAATAAGATCGTTGTCTATCAGTGAGTTTTTATCGGTATCATTTGATATGCAACTGTATCTGCTGTTTACAAATTTTTGCAAAATCGGGCTATCGGTTGTGCAAACTTTGTTTAAGTATTCCCAATGATCTTTATAATAATATCTTTTCGATTCAAACACGCTTTCACTTTTTATGCATGCAAATCCGCTTTCGGCATTAGTAAGTTTTATGGATTCCGTCACCAGTGAATCGGTGATTTGATCAATCTCTAACGACGAATATAGTTTTTCACTTATAGACAAAAGGGTGTTGATTGTGTCTTCATATTTTTTTCGGTCGTTTATATCATAGCACGAACCGAGATAACCCGAATAATGATTATTAAAATCATAATAAGGCATTCCGAATTCAATAATCCATCTGTATTCGCCGTGTGAATCTTGCAAACGGAATTCGCTTGTAAAACTTTTCTGCAGTTTAAAAGCTTCGGAATATTCCTTCAGCACCCGTTCTTTGTCGTCCGGGTGAACACTGGAAACCCAGCCGTAACCAATATTTTCTTCGATTGACCTGCCTGTAAAAGATAGCCATGCTTTATTGAAATAATTGCAATTACCGTTGGGATCGGAGCGCCAAACCGGATTTGGAAAATCGTCGAGAAGTTTCAAATAGAAATCGCGGGAATTTTTGAGATCTTCTTCATTTTTTCTTTTTTCGGTGAGGTCGCGTGTTATTTTTAAAAAGCCATACACTTCTCCATTTTCATCCGAAAGCGAAGTAATAACAACGTTCGCCCAAAAAAAGGATCCATTTTTTCTTACACGCCAAGCTTCGACCTGTACATTCCCGGATTTTACTGCTTCATTTAACATCCATGCCGATTTATTTTTTAATCTTTCTTCTTCCGGGTAAAAAATCGAAATATGCTTCCCTACAATTTCATCGGCAGAATAACCTTTGATCTTTTCGGCACCTTTATTCCACGACATAACATTACCATTCCGGTCAAGAACTACTATTGCAAAATCTCTTACACCATTCACCAGAGTTTCAAAACGTTTCTCAATCTTAAGCTTTTCGGTTTCGGCACGGTAAATTTTTCTAACGTTTGCTACAATGTTTTTTCTCCAGATGAAAAATAATATCAATGCAAGCAACAGGTCTGAAGAGATAACCACCAACAACACTAATCTGGCAAGATTATTAACCGGAGAATAGAATTCGGAACGGTTCAGTTTGGTTATTAAGAACCAGGCTGTCGATGGAATCTTCTGCATATATGCAATAACTTCATCGTTCTTGTAATCTACACCGGTTACAAAACCACGCATGTTGGTTATTGGACTGGTTTTATACAGCGCTTTATTGGGATCATCGTATTTCGATTCTATCATTCTGTTGGAATATCTCAGCCTATTCAAATATGCAACGCTGTCGTTAATAGCTTTAACAAGTAACGATTCCATTGTAGGAGATTTATCGATGTTTCGATTAAGGATAGGTTCAAAAGTTGTTCTTGGATCAATAGTGATTACCAAAACACCTATGCCAGACGGTGAAACATTTTGGCTTTCTATCGGGATAAAAAATCTAAGCAGATTCTGATCGGCGGTTTTTTCATTCGAGTCAGAAAATATAACCGCGTTTGAATCGATTGCTGTTTGGATCAAAAGCGAATCTGACTTTGCAAGCGGCAAACGGGGAGTAACCAAGCCGTACATAAATGCAAAGCTCCGGCTGAACAACATAACGTTATCATATCTGTAAAATTTTTTTAACATTTCGAACCAGTTCAGTACAATTGGTGTAATGCCTTCGGCAGCCGAAAATTTTTTCCTAGACAAATCGGTCAAAGGTGTACTTACCTTTATAATTTGAAGATCGGAATATTTGTCTGCCAGCCAATTTTCAATTTGAGAGGAACGAAACCCAGCCATAGAACCCAAATATTCAAAACGGCTATTGATAATCCTTTCTTTTTGAAAATTGTAGTAATACAATCCCACAAAAAGCAAAAGAAACGTCATGGCTAAATAAAGCAACAACAAGCTAAGGAAAGGTTTCTTGAGTATTTTATTTTGATAAAGCTTAAGAGAATTTTTCATCATT
Organism: uncultured Melioribacter sp.; assembly: GCA_964595365.1. Classification (GTDB taxonomy): domain Bacteria; phylum Bacteroidota; class Ignavibacteria; order Ignavibacteriales; family Melioribacteraceae; genus Fen-1258. The sequence goes on along the minus strand of CAZQQC010000074.1, from coordinate 2,860 downwards.
AACCTCTTAACTCCTCGAAATATAATAAAATCAGCGAGGTTCTCTCAATATCTTACACCGGCAAAAGATTTAGATCACAAAAAAATTTGATTGATGATTGAAAGTTGATTGCTGAATATCACTGCTTTCTGGCTGCTATCTGATAAAATCATTCTATGTCGTTTAGATAAATTAAATTACGGAATTATTTTACACAAATTGATTTGAAAATTTTTTCACATAATTATTTCTATTATATGTAAAAAATCGACACATTTTGAGGAATAGAAAAACAACCGGACAACACTGGCTGAATATAGATTATCAAGAGTTAAGCACTTTAATTTGTTTTCAGTTTTTTTAACTCCTGGCTCTGCACTCTACGTTTACCTTTCATTCCCACGGTTTTAGAAGTCCCAACACTTCTAACTTAGTTTCGAATTCAGAACGTTCGCGGTTCTTTTTTAGTTTGCCTTCGGTCTTGTTAAGCCAGCCGAAACTTTCTGCTAAGATTATGGCTTCCTTCGTATTGCCGGTAATGATTTGTTTTAGAATCTGCTGTTCCAGTGTGGAAATATTCAGTGCACCCATTCTATATTCTTTAAAGGCATTCCATGCAATGGGGCACCATCGGCTTACGATTTCGTTACCGATAATTTTTGCGTAGCTGCGAATTTCAAACTGGGCATGATCGTCCATTCGAAGCCATAAAAAATTAAACATGTTATGAAGATCAATTTTCCAGTATGCTTCGGTGTATGTAGAGAGAGGTAAATCTTTTCTTGCCTGTTCGCGAGCGACCCCGAGTTCGAGGCGTTCCCGGTAAATTTCGCGGGCAAAATTTTGAAGTTCATTTTCACGTTCACTCAGCTTTTCACCAATCTCTGAAGGAAAAAATCCAGCGCTGCCCTGCTTGTTATCAAGTGCTTGATAACGCCATTCGCCGGGATTTGTTTTTTGAGAGGCGTCAATTGCAATCGAGTAACGTGTAGAGTATTCATTAACGTTTGCCGTGCGGTGACGAATCCATTGCCGCCACGTATCCATTGGAACGCGAACATGCAATTTGATTTCGCACATCTCGAAAGGTGTTGTATGAAAGTTACGCAAAAGATAACGGATCAATCCGCGGTCTTCGGAAATTTTTTTTGTTCCCTTTCCATACGAAACACGCGCCGCTTGAACGATTGATTCGTCGCCGCCCATGTAATCTACAACACGGACAAAACCGTCATCCAGCACTTTGAATTTCTTGCCCAGAATTTCATCTAGTGTTTCTATTCTAATTTTATCAAGACGATCTAAATTTTCTTCCATTGAATTCCTTTGACAAATAGAATGCTGACCTTTATGATGGCTATGATTTTTTATGACCGGATTCAATCATAAATGATAATAACAATCTGTGTTCTATTATTAATTTGAGTTTTTCTTTGCGAACTGTTGAATTATATCTTTGCTGATTCTTCTGCAAGCCAGGTCTATTCCTTGATCGATTTTCTTTATCGAATCTTCCGGCGAATCGAAGTATTCGGCAATTTCCAAAACTTTCATATTTTTAATTTCGGGTAAATCGCCTTCACTCACACCGCACAAGAAATGTATTGGCACATTCTGCTTTGCAAATTCATTCACAACTATAAATGCACCTTTGTTCATCAACGTTTGTGTATCGAGTTTACCTTCGCCGGTAATTATCATATCGACGTTTGAATTTTCAGGACGAATCTTCAATTCCTCGCGGATAAATTTATCGGCAAAAGTTTCTTCGGCATTAAAGAATAATTTTAGAGCAGCAGCAATTCCCCCGCCAGCACCGCTTAATCCTTCCTGAGTTACTTCATCGATTTCAAGTTCATCGAGCAGATGCAAGAAACCTTTTTCCATTTGTTTGGCTTCTTCATCGGTTGCGCCTTTCTGCTCTGCAAAAGTTAAACTTGCACCGTTAATTCCAAGAAGCGGATTTTCCACATCAATTATCATTTCTATGTGAAACGGAAAGTTAACTTCCGGCACTACAATTTTTTCTACACGCAAAAAATTTTTCGGAAGAACATCAAGACTGTTGTCGTTCCTGTCATAAAATTCCAATCCAAAAATTTCCATCATTCCCATACCAAAGTCATTGATCCCGGTTCCTCCAATACCGATGATAACTTTTTCGATATCCATTATTCCGTTCTCGACGGAATCATAAAGCTGCAATAAAAGTTCGCCCAAACCTTTTGATGAAAGCTGAATTGGATTTCTAAACTCATCCGGAATAATTTTCAATCCGAATATCTCGGCGGACTCGACGAACAATGTTTTCGAATCCTGAAAATATCCGACCGGGCAGAAAAATTTATCGTCGTTATAAGGGGTCGAAATTTCAAAATGGAGAAGTTCGGCACCAAAAACTCTTTGGCAGACGGAGATAAAGCCATCGCCGCCGTCGGAAATCGGATTCAACGAAAAATCTATTTTAGATTTTATTTCGTTTGGCAAAAGTCTGAACAAGGAAGTTTTAATTAGTTCAGATATTTCAACCGAGTCGGCGCACTCCTTAAAACTGTTTGGAGCTATTAGAATTTTAAATAGCTTGTCGTTCATAAATTATTTTTTTCCGAAATTTTCTTGAATGCTTTAATTAATTTTTTTTTCGTTACAAGCAAGTCTTGAGAAATAATTTTCACTTCACCAAGCGCCGGCATAAAGTTAGTATCACCGTTCCAGCGCGGCACAATATGAAAATGAAGATGTGCGTCAATTCCGGCACCTGCAGCTTTTCCAAAATTTGCACCAAAGTTAAAACCTTGAGGTTTTATAGTGGCTTCCAACGCTTTGAATGACAGTCGAACAGCTCGCATCACATCGTCTATTTCTTTGTCTTTGAGAGCGC
>CAZQQC010000073.1:0-15297 GCA_964595365.1 uncultured Melioribacter sp. | reverse complement strand
GATATCCTTGATGACCGTGTACTGTCGATGCTGGATAATTGGGAAGAGAAGCAGTTGGAACTGATTTTACAGATTCCACTTTTTGTGCAAACTCTCCGAGTCCGCTTCCAAGTATCAAACAAATTTCCGGTTCAAAAGGAATTTGTTTTGATAGCGATTCAACTGTACGGCGATATATGGCGTTAAGGTTTTTCATTGAACAAGAATTCCGGCTAATGTAGCTGTCATCAACGTTGCGATAGTTCCGCCCAAGACCGCTTTCAAGCCGAGTGCGGCAATATCTTTTTTACGAGATGGCGCCATCGGGCTGATTCCGCCGATCTGAATTGCAATTGAAGAAAAATTTGCAAATCCGCATAAAGCATAAGTTGCCATCATAATTCCTTTTTCACTCATTAATCCGCCTTTAATAATTGAAGTCAAATCCAGGTATGCAACAAATTCATTTAACACAACTTTTGTACCGATCAAACTTCCGAATTGAAACGCATCGTTCCATGGTACGCCGATACCAACAGCAAGGTAACGAAGCACAACTCCAAAAATTAATTGCATAGAAAGAGGCTGCCCAAAATTTGCTTTTAGATAATTATTGATTCCAACAATATCTCCCAGACTTGTGAAGAGATAATTCAACAATGCAATTAATGCAATAAATGCAAGCAGCATTCCTGCAACGTTTAGCGCAAGCGTTAATCCATCACCGGCACCGGTGGCGGCAGCTTCTATTATATTCGAAGCATTTTTTTCGACTTTCAATTTCACAGTTCCGCGCGTAACGGGTTCTTCGATTTCGGGATAAAGAATTTTTGCAACTACTAAAGAAGCAGGTGCTGCCATTGTACTTGCGGCAAGAAGTTGAATTGCAAATTTGATTTGCGCCTGTTGTAACGTTATGTGATGCACGTCTGCATATGATTGTCCTAACATTTGAATGTAGCTTGCCATAACTCCGCCGGCGATTGTAGCCATTCCGCCTATCATGATAGTGAGGATTTCCGAGTTAGTCATTTTTTCAATATAGGGTCTGATAAGCAGAGGTGCTTCGGTTTGTCCAACAAAAATATTTGCGGTGTTTGATAGCGATTCGGCTCCGCTTGTGCCAAGAAGTTTTGCCATAATCCATGCCATTCCTTTTACTACAAGCTGAAGAATTCCGAGATAGTAAAGAACCGATGTTAAGCACGAAACGAAGATGATAGTTGGCAAAACCTGGAACGCAAAAATTGCACCAAGATTTCCTTCAGCGGTATTAGATGCCAACTTTCCAAAAACAAATTGTGCACCTTCTATTGTAAAACCGAGAAGGCTTACGATGGCTCCGCCAAGCCAATTAATAACATCCTTCGGCAGTCCAAGAGGGAAAAACCATGCACGCAAAGTTTCACTATGAATGATAAAAATTGCAAAGACTACCTGAATAGTAATGCCGGTGGCTACCAGCTTCCAGCTGATTCGTTTTTTATTATTCGAAAAAAGAAAAGCTATGCCCAATAGAATTGTTAATCCAATTATTCCTCTTAACAGCGAAACTGCATAATCCATTTAATCCTCGGATTTTATTCTGGAATGTAATGACATTTCCTGCAGCGGGCTTCATAACTATCTGCTGCGCCAACTAGTACTCGTTCTGTGGAAATAACTTTGCGCTGGGTTTTATCTGCCGGGTTTCCACAAACAACGCAGATTGCCAGAGTTTTCGTTATGTATTCTGCTATAGCTAAAAGTTGTGGCATCGGCTCAAAAGGTATTCCGCGGTAATCTTGATCTAACCCTGCAACAATAACGCGTTTGCCTTGATTTGCCAATCTATTGCAGACCTCAACCAGATCCGCTGTAAAGAATTGGGCTTCATCGATTCCTACAACTTGTGCATTTTCGCTTAATGTTAAAATTTCTTGCGCAGAGTCTACAAGTATTGAAGGTAAAGATTGTTCGCTGTGAGAAACTATATCGCACGACGAATATCTTATGTCTATTCGCGGTTTGAAAATTTTTACTTCGAGTTGTGCAATTTGAGATCGTCTTAATCTTCTTATCAGTTCTTCCGTTTTACCGCTGAACATACAGCCGGCAATAACTTCTATCCAGCCGGTGTTTTTGGGAGTTGAGTGAGGTGTAAATTCCATCATGATTTCAAAAATTCCTCGCCGAATGAGTAGGGAAGCAATTCACCTAATTTTAAAGTTCTTACTTCTCCTTTTGTATTTGTTAGGATAACATCCAGATCTTTGCCGCAGAGATCGGCAAGAACTTGTCTGCATGCGCCGCATGGAGGTAAAAACTCTTCTGTATCTCCCGCAATAGCGATCGCCTTAAAGTTTCTTTCACCTTCAATAATTGCTTGAAAAACCGCAGTACGTTCGGCGCAGATAGTTAATCCGTAAGAAGAGTTTTCAATATTCGCTCCTTGAAATATTTTGCCGTCGCTGGTTATCAATGCAGCTCCTACATTAAAGTTTGAATACTTTGCATATGCTTTCAACCTGGCTTCAACTGCTTTGCGAACTAATTCTTTTGCATCGTACATAAAAATTTTTTCTTTTATTAAAGATAATTTTTTGAAAGCATAAATCAAATTAGCCGGTAGTTCATCATTCTTCCAGCAACCATTGATCAGCCAATTCTTCGGTAATGTCTTTGATGAAACGTGACGGTTTCGAAAAAGTTGTTCCGTTATGCCGGTCGAAGATGTGCATTGGGTAACAAACATAAAGATTCTGTTTTGCCCGGGTTGATGCAACATACATTAGTCTTCTTTCTTCTTCCAGCGTTTCAAGTTTTTCGAAGGACTGACTTGACGGGAAGAATCCGTCTATTGCATGAAGAATAAAAACTGAATGCCATTCCAGACCCTTAGCAGAATGAATTGTTGAAAGAGTTAAATACTCGCGCTCTTTGTCAGTTTCTCCAACATCTATAACACTGTCTTGCGGTGGTTCGAGCGCCATGTCGGAAAGAAAGCTATCCAGACTTTTGTAATTTTGCGCGATGTTCAAGAAAATGTCTAAATCTTTTTTTCGCTTATTGTAATCGTCATACTTTTCAATAAAAAGCGGTTCGTAATATTTGTAGACCAGTTCCGTTTTGTCCGCCGGCAAATTGTTTTTCGTATGTATGTTGTTCAGAAGAGAAAACAGACTAAAAATATTGTCGCCATATTTTTTGCCTATATCAGATCCCGGTTCTGCTTTAATTGAAATTTGGTTCGTTGCAATTGAGTCCATAATTAATTGTGCACGTTTTGGGCCAACGCCCTCATGCAGCAGTAAAACACGGTACCAGCTTACATAATCGTTCGGGTTGGAAGCGATGCGTAAGAATGAGAGCATATCCTTAACATGTGCCGTCTCAATAAATTTCATGCCTCCGAATTTTACGTAAGGTATGTTTGCTTTATTCAATTCGATTTCAAGATCAAATGAATGATACGACGAGCGGAACAGCACTGCAATTTCATTAAGCAGAACACCTTCTTCGCGCAGTTCTAAAATTCTTTCAACAATGAATCGAGACTGCATGTTCTCGTTGGAAGCGGAAACAATACCCGGAAGTTCACCGCCTTTCTTCCGCGTGAAAAGATGCTTCGGATATTTTTCAAATGCATGTTCGATGATGTGATTGGAAAAATTTAAAATCTCTTGTGTGCTTCTATAATTTTCTTCTAATGTTATTATTCTTGCATTATGAAATAGTTTCGGGAATTCCATTATGTTCTTGAAGTTAGCACCGCGGAACGAATAAATCGATTGAGAATCGTCGCCGACAACCATAATGTTGTTGTTGAGCTGCGTTAAACCTTTGATAATTTCAGCTTGCAGCTTGTTGGTATCCTGATATTCGTCAACCATCACATACTTGATTGTTGAGAGAAAAGACTTTGTTGCAGGAGACATTTCAAAAAGGAAAGCGCGCAAGAAAAGAAGCAAATCGTCATAATCGAGAAGATTATTTTTCTGTTTGTAGGCATTGTAAATTTTCCGAATCTCAACAATCTTTTCTAAGTACTCTGCAAAGTGAGGAAATTCTTCTTCAAGAATATCTTCTATTGTTCGTTCGGTGTTTGTACTGAGACTGATAACCTTGTATATGGTAGTTTTGTTCGGAAATCTTTTTTTATGCCGGGCAGGGTTCATCTGACCTCTGATTAAATTGATTGCGTCTTCACTATCACCCTGATCGAGAATTGTAAAACCATTATCAAGTTTAACAGCTTTTGCATATTTGCGCAGAGTTGCATTTGCAAAAGAGTGAAATGTTCCGCCGTTAATTTTGGAACAACGGTTATCCAATAAAATTGTTGCTCGGTCCATCATTTCTTTTGCGGCTTTGCGTGTAAATGTAAGAAGTAGAATTGAGGATGGATCATTTCCCAGTTCTGTCAATCTTGCAACACGATAAACCAATGTTCTGGTTTTTCCGCTTCCCGCTCCGGCTATAACAAGATACGCACCTTCTAATGCGCTGGCAGCTTCGTATTGTGCTGGATTTAAATGTTCTTTATAATTAATTCTGAAATGTGATTCATCTAATATTTTGTGAACAGGACCCTCTCGAGTTCTTTTTAAAACGTACTTCTTCGTCATTATAAACGATGTGCTTTTGGCTTATTCAAAATTTCTGAAATTAAAAATAATTCGCGCAGACTTGCAGGATCTTTAATTTTTTCTTTGATTAAAACTGCACGTGTATTAAGTGTGCGGTGTACTTCATATATTTTTGAATGTTCGGAAGAATCTTGTACTGTCTTTATTTCCTCCATCGGTTCAGGAGTTGTAAGTTCGGAAATTTTTATAGACGAAATTTCTTGCTCGAATCTTGTTTTCTTTTTCAGACCCTGCATTGGGCGTGGTTGTTCATACTCGCTACCGGTTTTGGGAAGTTTGAAACCTAACATTTCAAGTATATCTTGAGAATCCGGGGAAGGCTTTTGCTGATTTTCTTCGCCGGAATTCCGTGAACTACTTTGTTGTTGTTTCTTTTTGCCAAACACGGCACCTAACAATGCATAAATGATAAAAAGAAAAATTATAAGTTGAATTAAATTGTCCATGTTTTATTTATCTTTTTTCTCTTCCGGTTTTGCAATTGCATCCCTCATATCGGTATCGGACTGAACATTTTTGAGATGATAATAATCCATAACACCAAGATTTCCGCTTCTAAAAGCTTCGGCCATTGCTTTAGGAATTTCGGACTCGGCTTCAACTACTTTAGCGCGCATACGTGCAACCTCTGCACTCATTTCTTGTTCGAGAGCAACGGCTGCCGCCCGTCTTTCTTCTGCTTTTGCACGGGCAACTTTCAAGTCGGCTTCTGCCTGGTTAGCTTGAAGAATGGCGCCGATATTGTTTCCAACGTCGACATCTGCAATATCGATCGAAAGAATTTCGAAGGCAGTTCCGGCATCCAAACCTTTAGACAGCACAACTTTGGAAATCTTATCCGGATTTTCCAGAACTTCTTTGTGAGAATTGCTCGATCCAATAGTTGAAACAATTCCTTCGCCAACACGGGCAAGTATTGTAGCTTCTCCTGCGCCGCCGACTAATCTTTCAAGATTTGTACGAACGGTTATTCTTGCAATAGCCTTGAGCTGAATTCCGTCTTTGGCAACTGCAGCTACCATTGGCGTTTCAATCACTTTAGGATTAACAGACATCTTAACGGCATCTAATACATCGCGGCCGGCTAAATCGATAGCTGCAGCTTTTTCAAAACCTAAATCCAAATTTGCTTTGTTAGCCGAGATTAATGAATTAACAACTTTAGTAACATTTCCGCCTGCAAGATAGTGTGCTTCCAGCATAGAAATATTTAATTGAAGTCCGGCTTTTGTAGCCGCAATTAAATTTCTAACTATAACTTGCGGAGAAACTTTTCTTAGGCGCATTCCTATTAGGTCTTTAAATATTCTCACCTTCACGCCGGAGAAATATGCAGTGATGTACAGTCCGATCGGCACAAAATAAAAGATCATGATAAGTGCAAAAATAGCAGCGACAATTATCAAAATTGAAACACCTGTTAACGCTTCCATCATTCTCTCCTTAAATTTCTTTTAAGCTTGTTTACAAAATATCAATTCAACATGATTAATCCAATTTCCACAAACCGGAACACATTCAAATTTTATGGCTAAATCGCTTCCTTGATATGAGGGTAATCAATCTATATATTTAAGAAACATTTTACAGAAGTTTGATGTTTATTACGTTTAGAATAACAAAGGAAAGAAAATGGAAGGAAATTTTTCGGAACGTGTTCAGGAAGTTATTAGGTTAAGTCGGGAGGAAGCGCTTCGTCTTGGTCACGATTACATTGGCACAGAACATCTTCTCCTTGGCATTATCAGGGAAGGACAGGGTGTAGCTGTCAGAATTCTTAGGAACTTAGATGTCGACCTGGTAAAACTGAAAAAGGCGGTCGAAGATACTGTTCGCACATCCGGAGGAACTTTGACAATCGGCAATATTCCGCTTACTAAACAAGCCGAAAAAGTTTTGAAGATCACTCAAATCGAATCAAAAATTTATAAGTCGGATGTGATTGGAACAGAACACATTTTATTATCGTTGCTGCGCGATGAAGATAATATTGCAACCCAGATTCTCCATCAATTTAATGTTACTTATGATAATGCGAGAGCAGAACTAAATGGTATTCTTAGCAGCAAAGAATCTGGTAAAGCTTCCTCACAGCAGCAGTCAGCATCAACAACAAAGAGAGTTGAAAAAACGAAAACTCCGGTTCTGGATAATTTCGGGCGTGATCTTACAAAACTTGCAATTGAAGATAAACTGGATCCGGTAATAGGTCGCGAAAAAGAAATTGAACGTGTTGCGCAGGTTCTTAGCAGAAGAAAAAAGAACAACCCGGTTTTAATTGGCGAGCCGGGAGTTGGCAAGACTGCAATTGCAGAAGGTCTTGCGCTTCGAATCATGCAGAAGAAGGTGCCGAGAATTCTTCAGGAGAAGAGAGTTGTAACACTTGATTTAGCCGGTTTGGTTGCCGGTACAAAATACCGCGGTCAGTTCGAAGAAAGAATGAAAGCTTTGATGAACGAACTTGAAAAAGCCGATGATGTAATTTTGTTCATTGATGAGCTGCACACAATTGTCGGTGCGGGCGGCGCTTCCGGTTCGCTGGATGCATCAAACATGTTTAAACCTGCTCTTGCTAGAGGAGATATTCAGTGCATCGGCGCTACTACGCTTGACGAGTACCGTAAGTACATTGAAACTGATGGTGCACTTGACAGACGTTTTCAAAAAGTAATGATTGATCCGCCTTCGGTCGACGAAACAATTCAGATTTTAGAAAACATAAAATTCAAGTATGAAGAACATCATCATGTTCGTTATTCAACCGAAGCGATTGATGCGGCTGTAAGATTGAGTGAACGTTATATTACCGATAGACACTTGCCGGACAAAGCGATTGACGTTCTTGATGAAGCCGGGTCGCGTGTTCACATGGGAAATTTTACGGTTTCGGAAGAAATTTTAAAACTCGAAGAAGAAATTGAAAAAATTAAGCAATCGAAAATTCAGGTTGTCAAACAACAGGATTATGAAGAAGCTGCGCGTTTGCGCGATAAAGAGCGCCAGCTACAATCGGATCTGGAAATTGCAAAACGTGAATGGGACGCCAAAACAAGAGATATAGTTTATGATGTTAATGAAGACGAAATTGCTACGGTAGTCTCTATGATGACCGGTATTCCGGTAACGCGCGTCGTTCAGGCTGAATCGGAAAAACTAATGAAGATGGAAAATGCACTCAAGGGAAAAATTGTTGGTCAGGACGAAGCTGTTTCCAAACTCTCTAAAGCTATTCGTAGAACTCGAGCTGGTTTGAAAAGACCTTCCAAGCCGATCGGAACATTTATTTTTTTGGGACCAACCGGAGTTGGTAAAACTGAATTAGCGAAAGAGCTAGCCCGATATCTATTCGATTCCGAAGAAGCACTGATAAGAATCGACATGAGCGAGTACATGGAAAAATTTGCCGTTTCAAGATTAGTGGGAGCGCCTCCCGGATATGTTGGTTACGAAGAAGGAGGCCAATTAACAGAACGCGTTCGTAGAAAACCATATTCCGTTGTTCTCTTCGATGAAATTGAAAAAGCTCATCCGGATGTGTTTAATATTCTTTTGCAAGTCTTAGACGACGGAATTCTTACCGATAGCCTCGGGCGTAAAGTCGATTTTAAAAACACAATCATCATTATGACTTCAAATGTAGGCACGCGTGATATCAAAACTACCGGCGGATTCGGGTTTGCAGGCGAAACGGAAAGTGATCATTATGCCAGTCTCAAAAACACGGTTGAAGATGCAATGAAAAAACTTTTCAACCCGGAATTTCTGAACCGGCTTGATGAAACAATCGTATTCCGCAGCCTGGATAAGGAAGATATTAAAAAAATTATCGCCATCGAGATGAAAGATCTGATAAAAAATATCAGCGATAACAAAATGCGGATTGAACTTCACAAATCGGCTATTGAGTTTCTTGCAGATAAAGGCTTCGACCCGAAGTTTGGAGCAAGGCCTTTGAAACGTGCAATTCAAAAATATCTTGAAGACCCTCTTGCCGAAGAACTTTTGCTGGTACATTTCAAAGAAGGTGATAAGATAATTGCCAGACATAAAAAGAATGGTGAAGAATTATATTTCACTACCGAGAAGACAACTGAACCTGAAGAACATGATAACCAAGAGAAGAAAATTGTATAATTATTTTCGGAACTGTTTTTAATGCAATTAATTGGCACCGAAGAGATAAGCAAATACTTGTCACAATTGAACGGCTGGTTCTATATCGATAAATCGATTGAGAAGGAGTACAAATTAAAAACTTTTGCAGACGCTATTGCATTCGTTGTAAAAGTCGGGCTGGAAGCTGAAAAAATTGATCATCATCCCGATTTGCTCCTTCATTCGTGGAACAAAGTTAAAATAACTCTGTCAACACACAGTTTGGGCGGGGTAACCGGAGACGATTTCAAACTTGCGCAAATCATAGACGAAATTAGAAAATGAATAACGAGAATATCCTGGAAATTTTTAAACAGACAAATGCCCTGCTCGACGGGCATTTTTTGTTGACTTCGGGACGGCATAGTAATCAGTATTTTCAATGCGCTCTTGTGCTGCAGTACCCGGTTCATAACGAAAAAATTTGCAGATTGATAGCGGACTTTTTCAAAGAACATGAAATTGATGTTGTTATATCGCCTGCAATTGGAGGTATAGTTGTTGGTCAGGAAGTAGCTAGACTGCTCGGTAAAAAATCTATTTTTGCAGAACGTGAAGACAAAACACTTACGTTACGGAGAGGATTTCAAATTGAGGAAGGAAGGCGCTACCTTGTTTGTGAAGATGTTGTAACCACAGGCGGTTCCGTCTTCGAAGTTATGGAGATCGTGCGAAAAAATGGTGGAATAGTTGCCGGTGTTGGCTACATTGTAGATCGCAGTAATAACAAAGTACAATTCGGTGTTCCACAGTTTAGTACTCTACAGTTAGAGGTTATTTCGTATTTGGCTGAAGAATGCCCGTTGTGCAAACAAAATATTCCGGCAATCAAACCCGGTTCGCGGAAAATGAAAGTCTAAAAACCTTTTAATAAAAAAAATGGAACCGATTCAAAACGCTATAAGTGGTAGTGAAGTAATTGACGATTCGTCTTCACCATTCCATGCACTTGTTCAATTTTATTGCGCATTTAAAAAAAAGAGATCTCGCATTGATGGAAGAAAACAGGGCAAACATTTATGAAATTATGGATAACCCGGTCGGGGGGAATCAAACGCGGGCGGGCTGAACTTAAGCATGTATACGAACTCATATTCAAAGGTTCTGAAAAGGTCGATATTGAAGACTGTGATTATACCATTCATGAAACTGCAGAAATGTCTTATGCAGTTGGAAGAGAACGCGGCTATTTCGGATGCTGCAGCGAAAAAATTAAATTAGCAATTAGAACTTCCCGCATATATCAAAAGATAAATGGAAGTTGGAAGCAGGTGTACGGTCATTGCTCAATCGATAATCCTGAGCTTCTGAAAATTTATCAGTTAGCTGTGCCTGGTAAAACTGTTAGTTAGCTTAGACTGTCTTATGAAATATTTTTACATCTGCTTAAATATTGGCAATTGATTGTTATTTACAAATAGAGCAAAACATGAAAAAAAAATTATTTTTTTTGTTAATCTCATTTTCGTTTGTCTATCCGCAAGTCAAGTACTATGATTATTTTACAGATAACACTTTAAGATTGGATTTTTACCATACCGGCAACAAGGATTCGGAAACTATATCATTTGAGAAACTTGTGGAAGAAGGACAGTGGAGCGGTTCAAAGAAAAACTTGATTGATGATTTGAACTTCGGCAATTATTTTGTCAAACTGTACGATACCACCAACACCTTGATTTATTCCCGAGGATTTTCAACTCTATATCAAGAGTGGCAAACAACCGAAGAAGCTAAAACAGTAGTCCGCACTTTTGAAGGTTCGGTAGTTATACCCTTTCCAAAAGTAAAAGTAAAGGTTGAAATCGATAGACGTGGCGGAAGAAATAATTTTATTAAAAAGTTTGAAAAAGTGATTGACCCGGATAATCATTTTATTGTTCAGGAAAAAATTAAGCCTTACAATCAATTCAAAGTTCATTATTCCGGCGATCCTTCCGTAAAACTCGACATTGTTTTCATTCCCGAAGGATACACAAAAGAAGAGATGGAAAAATTTCACAAAGATTGCGAACGGTTTGCCGGATATCTATTTGAGTATTCACCGTTCAAGGAGAACGAAAATAAGATAAACATTTGGGGAGTTGAAGCATTTTCTAATGAATCCGGTACAGACATTCCGGGAAAGAGAATTTGGAAGCAGACTTTGTTGAATACAAAATTTTATACGTTCGATAGCGAACGTTATATGATGACGACAGACTACTTTACAGTTCGGGATGTTGCTGCTAATGCGCCGTACGATCAAATTTACATTCTGGTTAACACTTCAAAATATGGCGGGGGATCAATATACAATTTCTATAACGAGACAGCTGTTGATAACCGCTCTTCCAAACAGATATTTGTGCATGAGTTTGGACATGGACTTGCCGGATTAGCCGATGAATACGGCAACGACAATACATATCAGAATATGTATCCTCCCGATATTGAACCCTGGGAAGCAAACTTAACAACACTTGTCAACTTCGACAGCAAATGGAAAAATTTAGTAGAACCCGGAACTCCGGTACCAACACCGGCAAACGACCAATACAAAAACAAAATTGGAGTTTTTGAAGGAGGCGGCTATGTTGCCAAAGGCGTTTACCGACCGACTTTCAACAGTTTAATGAATTCATTCTCATCGAATGAATTTAATCAAGTCTGCAAAAATGTTTTGCAGAGGATCATAAATTTTTATTCAGAATAGTTTTTTAATATGGATCAGAAAAAACTTTACCGAACTATAGAAACTGTTGCTTCTAAAAATTTTTCAACAGACAAAGAACTTTTAGAGGAAGTTGTTCGCCAAATTGTTAAGCACGAAGAAATTCAGCTTACCGGCGGACGAATATGGAAATTAGATGTAAGAAAAAAAGCTTACAAACTGATTTTTCAAACCGGCAAAGTTCAAAAAATTCCGGATGATTTTTTCGTTTCACTCAAAGAGTATCCCTTCTTCGAAAATATTGCAGATGAAAGAACAATTCTTGCCGACGAAACGAACAAAACATTAATCAGCAAAGGAATTATCAAGTACTCTGCAGCCGGTGTAGGGAGAAGGGTAAAAATTGGCGAGGTAAAATATTATGAATATCTGCTTTCGGTAAATAGCCTAATAATAGGAGACGGGCTTCGAGATACATTGAACATTGTTGCTGCGGTGCTCACTTCAAAACTGAACGAAAGATATTTGAGCGCTGCGAGAAAAAATCTAATTGCCGATATCGACAAAGCTAAGCAGCTTCAACGCAGCATCCTTCCAGCTCACGAAATGAAATTTCATTTTTACGATTTGTTCGGCGTTACTGTTCCGGCAGAAAATGTTGCAGGAGACTTTTACGATTATCTTAAAATAGGTGATGAAGAAGAGAGATTAGGAATTGTAGTCGGCGATGCCGCTTCTAAAGGATTAGGCGCTGCGGCAGAAGCCATGTATATTTCCGGCGCATTAAGAATGGCAAGTACATTCCAAATTAAAATTTCACCAATGCTGATGAGGTTGAATCAGCTCGTTAACAAAATTTTCAGTGACGAAAAATTTAGTTCATTATTCTACGGTGAAATTTCCAACGATAAAAAAGGTTTATTCCTTTATGCGAATGCCGGTCATAATCCACCTATATTTTACAGCAGAAAGTTTGACAGCGTAACATTGTTGAATCCGACCGGTCCATTACTTGGTCCGGCGCCAAATGCTAAATTTGAAACAGACAGCATAAATTTTCATAAGGGGGATATACTCGTTGTTTTCTCGGATGGCATAGTTGAATCTGCCAATGATAAATACGAATTTTACGGTAACGAACGTTTGAAAAAAATTATTCTGGCATCTGTAGACAAAACACCGAAAGAAATTACTGCCGGAATTCTGGAGGACGTGATTAAGTTCAGTACAAATGATAGCCGTTATCAAGACGACAAAACAATAGTAGTTGTTAAACGAAACGCGTAATGGATCTTGTACAAAAAATATTTGATGCCGGTGTTGTAGGTGCCGGTGGCGCGGGATTTCCGGCTCACATCAAAGCAAAATCGAAAGTTGAATTTGTTCTGGCAAACGGTGCCGAGTGCGAACCGCTTATTCATAAAGATTATGAACTAATGTGCAACTTTGCACCGCAGATTGTTCGCGGTGTTGAACTGATGATTCAACAAACTTCGGCGAAAAAATCCTATTTCGGTATTAAGGCAAAAAATCCGTTGGCTGTAGATGCAATCGAAAAAAATTATTCAAACGGAAAAATTGAAACTTGTCTTCTTGGCGATTTTTATCCGAGCGGCGATGAATATGAATTAGTTTACACGGCAACAAAACGACTCATTCCGCCGGCGGGGCTGCCTCTTGACGTCGGATGTGTAGTCAACAACGTTGAAACATTTTACAACATTTCACAAGCAGATGAAAATATACCTGTAACTAAAAAATTTGTGAGTGTTGCAGGAGCTGTGAGAAATCCTTCTTCATTTTTTGTACCTATCGGAACAAGTCTTAACGAATTGCTTACTCATGCCGGCGGAGCTGCAATTTCAGAGTTTGGAATTTTCGTTAACGGAATAATGATGGGAAGGCTTACATTCGATCTTTCTGAAGTCGTTACGAAAACGACAGCCGGAATCATTGTTCTACCAATCGATCATTATCTTGTTGATCGAACAAAAAGACCGATGAAGGACAAGAATAGAATCGGCAAGTCAGCATGCGATCAATGCACCTACTGCACCGAGTTCTGTCCGCGTTATCTTTTGGGTTACGATGTTCAACCGCATAAAGTTATGCGCTCACTCGGATTCACAGCCAGCGGGCAAGCTGTGTGGAATCAATATGCCGATCTTTGCTGCTCTTGCGGCTTGTGTTCACTCTATGCATGTCCGGAAGATTTATATCCGCGTGAAGCTTGTGATCAAGGTAAAGTAGAAAATAGAAAATTGGGATTAAAGTACGTTCAGCAGAAACCCGTGCGTGTTCACCCCATCAAAGAAGGAAGACGCGTTCCGCTGAAACAACTTATGAAACGAATTGACGTTACAAAGTATGATGTGCATACTCCGTTCAATAAAAAGAGCCCAGCGCCGTCGCAAGTAAAAATACTTTTGAAACAGCATTCTGGCGAACCGGCAAAACCGCTTATTAAGGTAGGAGACCACGTTGAAGCCGGAGATATGATCGGCGATATTGAAGAAAAGAAGTTAGGTGCTAAAATACATGCATCGATCTCTGGAAAAGTAACACACGTTTCGGAGGACTTTGTAAGAATTGTAATTTGAATCACAGAGTGCGCATGAGTGACGCAAGTTCTCAGAGAAAATAAAGGAATAACCAATGGAAATGAATTCACTCGGTTTGATTGAAATGACGAGCATTGCAGCAGGCATGCAGGCATGCGATATAATGCTCAAGACTTCCAAAGTTGAATTGATTCTTTCGCGAACAATTTGTTCCGGCAAATACATTGTTCTAATTGGCGGAGATGTTGCCGAGGTTCAATCTGCCGTTGATAACGCCGTCAATCAAATTGATTTTGCAGTGATCGATACTTTTGTTATTCCTAATGTTCATCCGGATATTTTTCCGGCGCTCTCCGGTCACTCAAACGTTACGATGCTTGAAGCGTTGGGCATTATCGAATCATTTTCAGTTGCATCGCTGATTGAAGGAGCAGATGCAGCAGTTAAAGCTGCTACTGTAAGATTGATTGAAATCCGTTTGGCAATGGCATTAGGCGGGAAAGCATTTTGCACAATCACCGGAGAAGTTGCCGCTGTTCAAAGCGCTGTTGATGCAGGCGCAAAAATAATTTCAGATAGGGGATTGCTAGTCAACAAAATTGTAATTCCTCAGCCGCGGCCGGAATTGCTAAACGAGATGATTTAATCATCAGACACTTTTTACAATCTTGGAATGATAATTCGCTTTTTCATCGTCGTCCCATCCTGCGCTTGTGTACGATGGGGAACTGACGTCAATAATCTTCACAGCTTTCGTTTCCAAATTGGAAAGTAGTTTCGGCACAACTTCAATTTCTTCATTATCAGATAAATCATACAACTGTCCTTCGATCTCGATAACAGCATTTCTTTTCATGATGAAAAAGAATTGGCTCGATTCGTTCTGATAATATTTCTTTGCCCTAAACACGGGGATCTGAATTAATCACTATCTGTTTCTTCTAATTGTCATCTTCTAACTTCTGGCGCTGTCAGCTTACCAATGAAATCAAATAACTAAAAACTGATAGCTATTCTCTCAATTATACTTATATGTTTTCTCGATCCAATATTCTACCCGGCGACCTTCCATTTTAATTTTTTCCCAGCGTGATTTGTATGCGGCTTCCAAAACATGTTTTAAAATTTTGTTATCACCGGTCGTGTTAATAATTACTTTGTGTTCTTTTACTATCCCGTCTATGTCGATCTTAAGCAGCAAAACAACTTCTCCGTGGGCGCCTTCTATATTTTGCGGTATCACTTCAAGTATTTGCCGCGGTACAGCGGGAAGGGGAATATAACCTTCTCCGAGGCCGCTTCCGTATCCTGTACCTGTGCC
>CAZQQC010000072.1:0-15412 GCA_964595365.1 uncultured Melioribacter sp. | reverse complement strand
CACGCAGGCGCAATCATTTCGGGCGGAAAAGGAACTGCTTCCGAAAAAATGGCTGCGATGAAAAAAGCCGGTATTCATGTTGTTGAAAGCCCGGCTGAAATTGGAATTACAATGCAAAAGGCTCTCAAAAAAATCAAAAGTAAAGTTGTAAAGAAAATTTCAAAGAGTAAAAAAGTCGCTAAGAAAATTGTAACTAAAAAAAGATGATCTGTTGTTACTGATTGGTGATTAGTCTGGAAAAAAATTTTCTCATCACCAATAACTAAAAACTAATAACCACTTACGGAGAAAACATTGAGTAACAGAACATTAGCAATTCTCAAACCGGATTGTATAAAGAAAAATCTGATCGGTAAAGTAATTACACAAATACAGAATGCAGGATTCAAAATATTAGCTATGAAAATGGTAAAACTAACAGAAGATTCCGCAAAAGGATTTTATGAAGTTCATAGCAGCCGCCTGTTTTTTAACGACCTGATCGTTTACATGACTTCCGGTTCATGTGTGCCAATTGCCTTAGAAAAGGAAAACGCAGTTGAAGATTTTAGAAAATTAATCGGTGCAACAGATCCGGCGAAAGCTGCCGAAGGAACAATCAGAAAACTTTATGCGGCAAGTATTCAGGAGAACATCGTTCACGGTTCTGATTCCGACGAAAACGCAGCCAAAGAAATTGCACATTTCTTTTCACGCAAAGAACTTCTTGAAATTAACGGCTGGAAATAATCTAATCACACTTCCTCTTTGACGGAAGTTTTATCGAAATAGAAAAAGAGAAACTTATGAGAAATAATATTTTGAAAATCGGTTTGATGTTAGTACTTCTTATCGCTGTCTCCGGATGTGCAAAGAAAAACGAAAAGACCGAAGAGGCAAAACAGAATAAGAATTTTGTTAACACCGAAGCTTACAATAATCTCGAAAAAATTAATCTTGGAAATGAAAAGGTTACTTTGCAGTATCAATTTAAGCCCGGCGACAGGTTCTCTTATAGATTAACAACTCTAAATACAAATGACCAAACAGTTCAAACCGATTCAACGGTTAAAAGCAAATCCATTCAAACTATAATTTATAATTTTGATTTCAATGTTTTGATAGTTGATAATGATAAGAATACAAATCTGGCAGTAACTATCTCTTCAATGAAAATTGACGCTGACGTGAATGGACAAAAAATTGCCTACGACTCGAAAGCCAACAACAGTCTGGAAGTTAAGTCGAAGTTTATGGAATATGAAACAATAACAAACACACCATACAATATTAAACTCGATACCAAAGGTAACATCGTCAACATTTCCGGTACAGATAAGATGATAGAAAAACTTAATGCAATGCAGCCCGACAATCAAAAGTTGAATGCCGAGCAGAAAACACAGTTAAAAAAGAGTATTGCAGAGGCAGCGCTAAAACCGATTACTCAATTAATTTTTAGAGAATTGCCAGATCATCAGGTCGGTAAGGATTCTGCCTGGACAAAGAATTATCCGGGTAACCTTGCAGTATTTCAGCTACAAAACACAGCTAAGTTTAAGGTAGACGATTTTGTAAAAATAAGCGGCGCAAGAGCTGCAAAAGTAAGCGCGTTTCTATCTGCAAAAGCTACGGGCAATAAACAAGGTACCGATAACGGAGTAACATACAACTTTGCCGATCCGGTTGTTAGAGGAGGGGGGATAATGTTATTTAACATAGACAACGGTAAATTAATCAAATCAGAAACTTCAACAAGTGTTGAAATGAATGTTCAACTTGAAACAAAAGATGCTTCTCAAAAAACGAAGAAAACTACAAGAAAAGATATAACGACAAACAAAAACATCATTGAACTGATATAAATATTGTGAAGGCTGTGTCAAAAGTACTTGTTCAATAGAAAATATACCACGCACCCGCTTCGACCTGTTGACACTAATCGAGGCGGGTTACGTTGCGACAGCGAATTTTCACGGATTTATTTTTTGATAAACCACTTTTGACAAGCCCCAGCAATTCTTACATCTTTATTCCAACTACAACTTTCGATCCTTCGACAGACTTAACTACAACCGCAGAGTTGTGGCTAATGTAATCTCCTTCGGTTACAACATCGATACGTTTACCATTTATGATTGCAGTTCCAGCAGGACGAAGATCCGTTAATGCTATTCCATCTGCACCAACTAAATTTTCAAAAGTTGATTTGGAAGCGTAGCCGGATTTGCTGGCTATGTGCTCTTGTAGTACCAACCGGTTCCACACATTTGTTTTCGGAAGTGTTCTATACAACAGAAAGACAAATATTCCGGTAGACACAAACACTGCTGCTAACTGAATTATTGCCATAGACAGAAAAGAAAAATCTCTCATCTGAAAATCCGATACGAGACTAAGGAATAATCCGAATATCATAAGTAGGATTCCGAGAACACCGGCAATTCCGAATCCGGGTATAACAAATATTTCAAGCAGCAGCAAAATTACACCAGCAATAAACATCACTATATCAATTATAGATGCGAGTTGTAGAATATAACTCGAACCGAAAAATAGAATGAGAGCAATAATGGCAACTGTTCCCGGAAGCCCCCACACTCCCATTTTAATTTCCATGAAAATTCCCACCAGTCCAATGATAATGAGAATTGACGAAACAATAGGGTTATTGAGAAAACTAACAAAGTCTTCTGCCCAATTTGATCCGACAGTTACATTTTGCACATCTTTATAACCAAAGGCGTTTTCAATTTCGGCAATACTGGACAAAACGGTGTCAGACATTTTGTACTTAACTGCTTCTTCGTAAGTCAATGTAACAAGTTTTGTAGCGTCGTCGTTCAAATCTGTAATCACAATACTTTCATCAACCATTGCTTGAGCGATATCGGCACGGCGGTGATTCTTTTCAGCTGTCGCACGCATTTCGGAACGCATGTACGATTGATATTTCTCTGATTGTTTTTGTCCCGATTGATCCACAACCGTAGATGCACCGATTGATGAACCGGGTGCCATCACAATTTTTTCGCAAGAAAGTGCGATTAAAGCGCCGGCAGATATTGCACGTTTATCTACGAAAGCAATTGTCTTTACTTTGCTGTTGAGAATTGCATCTTTGATTTGCGTTGCAGCATCAACTCTTCCGCCAAAAGTGTTGATATGAAATATTATTGCGGAGGCATGATTCTTTTCAGCTTCATCAACAACTCTTTTAACGTATGGAGCTAACCCCAAATCAATTTCGTTATCAATTTGACCGATATATACAACCGGTCGTTGAGCGTTGCTAAGAGAAACAAAAATAAGTGAAAGCAAAAAAAATAAAATTTGTTTCATATCTGTTCTTATATTGAATAATATTGGGAGAATAGTTAATCAAAAAGAATATTTAATTCAATAGGAGAGATTACCGATTAATAAAAGCGTAATTCAGAATTTTATAAAGCAGCTTTGCAGCAATATAGTTGGATGCAGGATGAGCTTTTGACGGTGCTAATTCTGTTACATCAAAGCCTACAATATTCTTATCCAGACCGACTATTTTGAGAAGGTACATGGTTTCGTCCCAAAACAGTCCGCCCGGTTCGGGTGTTCCTGTTGCAGGAAGAATTGAAGGATCAAATCCATCGAGATCAAATGTGATGTAGACATTTTCGGTTAAGTTTTTTGCAACGATTTCCTGCCAGTCATCTCCGTACATTCCCATTTTAATTTCGCGGGAATAAAAAGTTCTGATCCGTTTCTGTTTGCACAATTCATTCTCATGGATTGATTGTGAGCGTACACCGACCTGCACAATCTTCGAATTAAATTCCGAAACTTTAGCCATCAAACAGGCGTGAGAATATTTCGATTTCTCATAACTGTCGCGCAAATCCGAATGAGCATCGATCTGAAGAATTGACAGATTCGAGTATTTTTCATGGTGTGCTTTAATTGTTCCGTAAGAAAGCGAATGCTCGCCGCCAAGCGCTACAACAAATTTATTGTTGCTCAAGTGTTTTTTTGTTTCGGAATAAATTTTACTTAACGATTTTTCAATGGTAAGCTTTTGAAAATTGAATTGTTCGAGTGTGCATATACCTTTCTCAAAACAAATTTCCCGTCCCACCTCTTCGTCGTAATATTCAACATAGTGAGACGCTTTCAAAATTTCCTTTGGCGCCTTGCCCGTTCCTTTTCCATAAGGATAGTTTCTTTCCAGTGGTGCAGAAAGAATTACAATTTCCGAATTCTTGTAATCCGAATATTTTCTTTCGAGACCAAGAAAATTTCTTTTTACGCCAGGTTTTTTCATTTACGTGCTCAATATCTCTCCTTAAGAAGGCAACCGGAAAGTAAATAACTCAATAGAATGAACTGCGTAAATAAATTTTAATCCGTTTTCTGTGAGTTCTATTATCAAACAAAATTTACTTTCCCAGCCATCTTTTACAAATGGTTTATCACTTCTTTTCTTCTTTATCTTTCAAAACTGTTGTGATGGCAGAACGATCAAACTTTATCTTCACATTATTCCCGACATCAAGTAAAACTGTTTTATCTTCAATACCGGCTATGGAGCCGTAAATTCCACCGTTGGTAATTACCTTATCGCCTTTTTCGAGCAGCGATAAAAGTTTTTCTCTTTCTTTCGCTCTCTTCTGCTGCGGTCGTATAATCATAAAATAAAAAACTACAAAGATAGCACCGAACATTATCAATGTACTGATCAATCCCCCTCCGCCACCTTCACCGCCGGGCGGCGGCGCAATTGCTAAAAGTATTTCCACTTATTCCTCCTTTTGTGATTGAACATTAATAGAAATTATTTTTGAAAATTCATTTTCCCACTCTGTAAAACTGTCGTCTAAAATTCTAGTACGTGCTTCGCGAACGAGATTCAAATAAAAACTTAAGTTGTGTATCGTAGCTAATTCGAGAGCAAGAATTTCTTTTGCATTGAAGAGATGACGAAGATAAGCTCTCGAAAAATTCTTGCATGTATAACAACTGCACTCGGGATCAAGTTGACCGAAATCGTCTGTGTACGCAGCATTTCTCATCGAGACAATTCCTTGCGATGTAAACAAATATGCATTGCGTGCATTGCGTGTCGGCATTACACAATCGAACATATCAATACCTCGAGCGATTGCCTTCAAAATATTTTCGGGTCGTCCGACCCCCATTAAATATCTTGGTTTGTTCTCCGGCATAAAATCGGTAGTAAAATCAACGAGCTCATACATAGTTTTAGTCGGTTCGCCAACAGCCAGCCCGCCAATAGCATAACCGTCGAAATCAAGTTTCACCAAATCTTTTGCAGATGCTTCGCGCAAATCTTTGTAAACGCTTCCTTGAATTATTCCGAACAACAATTGTTCTTTTCCATATAACGGTAAAGTAGAATCGAAAGCTTCCTTGTTTAGAACTGCCCACTCCGAAGTCAGCTCTTTCGACTTCTTCGCGTATTCATATTCGCATGGGAAGGGTGTGCACTCGTCAAGCGGCATCATAATATCCGAACCTATGCTTCGCTGAATCCGAATCACTTTTTCCGGCGAGAAAAAATGTTTCGATCCATCGAGGTGAGAACGAAATTCCACGCCGTCTTTTTTCAGCTTGCGAAGATCGGAAAGACTGTAAACTTGAAATCCACCGCTATCGGTTAGAATTGGACGCTTCCAATTCATAAACCTATGAAGTCCACCGGCTTGCTCAAGAATTTTTGCACCCGGTCTAAGGTACAAATGATAGGTATTAGAAAGAACTATCTCGGCATTTATTTCCGATTCCAAAACACGCTGAGTTATTGCTTTAACCGTTCCTTGCGTACCCACCGGCATAAAAATAGGGGTTTGAACTACTCCGTTGCCGGTTACGATTTCACCAACTCTGGCTTTAGATTTCGAATCTTTGTACTTAAGAGTAAACGTTAACAAATCAGATCCGAATAATTTGCTGTCAAAGATAAGTTAAAATTGGAAATTTCTCCATCGAAGAAGCGTCGAAATAGGTTTTGAGCAAAGACTACAACCCGGAAATTTCACAGCTGTCCGACCTTCCGAATAATCGATAACGGTATTTTGCTACAATTGTATATACATGATTACGCAACTTCGCCGGGGCAAATTTGAGAAGTGAAAAAAAATTCCACGGAAAAATTAAATTCTCGGATATTTTTATTATCGCTTCGGAGCGAGAGTAAATTGTACAATTATCTACTAACATAACCGAATCAATAGCAGAAGGTTGCAAATTATATTTCGTTAGGATTTTCTTTCCGGGTTCCGATTGGTTGCTCAAAACTTCAAAAAGCTTATTTTTATCTTTCTTCATAATAAAGGAAGCAGCTTTTCTGCACATATTGCAATCACCATCCAATAAAATTACCGACTTATCCATGCTTATAATTTTTCTTTCATTATTTTTGCTTCAAAAAGAATTATGAGCTTATTAAATTATCCGATCAGAATATTAAATAGAACAACTCCTGGAAAGAGTTAACCCACAAATACTGGCGAGTACATTATCATCAATTTCATCGGGAAAAAGTATATGCTTAACCATGTTCGGTATTACCCTTCCAGATTTTTATGCCGCTTTTGAGGTTGAACACTTTTTCAAATCCCATTTTTTTCATTTGTTTGCAAGCAGCAAAACTTCTTTTTCCGCTGCGGCAGTAAACATAATAAGTTTTGTTTCTTTCTAGTCGATCTATTTTATCTAAAAAAGTCGGCTGATAAATATCAATCAAAATAGAATTCGGAATTCGCAAATTTTGAAATTCCTGGTAAGTCCTAACATCTATCAGAACTGCGCTGGGATCTTGCTCAATCATTTTTTGAAATGTATTTGAGTCAAGATTGTTTTCTTCATCCCGGCTGCCGAATAAAAAATTTATTATGCCCATAAATTTTTCGTGATTTTATTACAATTAACAATAAAGCGGGAAAAAAGTTCAATCTTGAGATTCCTGAACCGGGATTAATTTAAGTAAATCAATTTTGGTTTTATCCGACTTGAGAATTTGAATCGAAAAATTATCGATTTTGAATGATTCTCCTTTCATAGGTATCCGGCCGAGTTTACACGTTACAAAACCGGCAATTGTAGCGTAATCTCCTTCTTGAATTTTCAAATCCAGTTCTTCATTAAGATAATCGATTTCAACTTTGCCGTTCAGCAGGTAAGCATTGTTGTCAATTTTTTTTGCAACTTTTTCGTTCACATCGTCAAACTCGTCTCTGATTTCGCCGAATAGTTCTTCGATCAAATCTTCTATGGTGAGAATTCCAGCAGTGCCACCGAATTCATCTACCACAATTGCAAATGAAAATTGTTTGTCGAGAAATTCATTCAGCATTTCCAAACTTTTTTTGGTTTCAGGGACGAATACAACTTCTCTAATCAATTGCTGAAGTTCCTGCTGTGGTTTAAAAATATCTTTATTGAAAACAATTCCTTTTATGTTGTCGAGGTTATCTTCGTACACTACAAGTTTAGAATATCCGGATTCAATAAATTTATTCAGGACCTCTTCGAACATGCTGTTTACTTCAACGCCAACGATATCTGTACGCGGTGTCATAGCCTCATAAACACGCTGTTCCCGAATATCAATTACTTTGTTAATTATATCGGATTGTTCTTCATCCATCTTTCCGGCAACAGAACTCTCTTCGATTAAATGCTGGATATCTTCTTTATCAAAAACCTGCAGAACCTCTTTTTCTTCTTTTTGATTTGTTCTGCTCAGTACTTTTGAAATTGCAGAAGTTGATTTCACAAAAGGATAAAGAACAATGGTAATAAGCCGCAACGGAACTGATGAAAAGAGAACAAAACTATCGGCGAGTTCTCTACCAATATATTTCGGTATCAATTCACCAAAAAGAAGAATGAGTGAAGACGAAATTATCAGTATCTCGTATTCATGCAATCCGAACATACTCTGCAAGAAAATTGAGCTGAGCGATGCGAAGGCAATATTTACTGCATTGTCCGAAATTAAAATGGTGGAAAAAAATTTGTCGGGATGGTTTAGAAAGTATCTCGCATTTATTGCATACAGATTGTTCTTCCGTGCTCTTATTTCGACTTTAATTTTGTTAGCTACAATAAATGCAATTTCCGACGAAGAGAAAAATGCGCTCAGCACGAGTAAGATTAAAAGTATTAATAAATCGTTTGTCATTTATGATAAAAACCGCAGTTCACATGTAAATGATATAAATTACGCTACAAACATATAAAAAAAGATTGACCAGCATCGGTAAATCGCCAAGCAGTGCTTCGATAACGTTTTCACCTATCTCCCTTTTGTAAACCATGTACATGTAACGAAATATTCCGAAAATTACAAAGATGATTGTAAAGATTAACTTTTTAGTTCCTAAAGAAATAATTGTTCTTGTGGCAACAGTGTAGAACGAGTAAGAGAAGATAAGCGCGCCGCCCGATACTGCTGCAATTTGATCCAGGAATCGAACGGAATATTGCTTCAGTACGCTTCGATGACTTGCCAAATCTGGATTAACAACAATTTCAACACGCCGTTTCATAACTGCAAGAAACATGGAGATAAAAATTGTAGTAAGAATCAACCAGTTAGAGACCGAAACATTTATGATGTAGGCACCGGCTAGAATTCGCAATAAAAATCCAGAGGCAATACATAAAATATCTGCAACCATAATTCTTTTAAGGAAGACCGAATATAAAATATTCACCGCGGTGTAAGCACATACTGCCGCAACAAACAATACATTGAATTGCAGCGAAGTTAGAAAAACTATTACAGCAAGAATTGCTGCAAATAATCCGGCAGGCAACTTTCTGATCGATCCGTTTGCAATAGGTCTATTTCTTTTTGCCGGATGAACAGAATCTTCGGCAGAATCTGAGATATCGTTGATAATATAAACCAGGGAAGAAGCTAACGAAAAAATAAAAAAGCCGGCTACAACGGTTAAGAAATTTGTTTTATTTAACAGTTGTTTGGAAAAGATAAGCGGGACAAAGAGAAAAATATTTTTAAGCCAGTTCGAAACTCTGATTAGTTTTAAATAATCACCTAATCTAGAAAACAACTGCTTCTTCATACGTTCCGAAATGCTGTTTTAGCCCGTCAACCATTTCGCCGAGTGTAACGTAATTACGAGCTGCGGTTAAAAGAACGGGCATAAGATTTTTACCATCTGCTGCAGCATTACTTATCTCTGTCAGATTTTTTTCCACCAAATCCTGATTCCTGCTCTGGCGCAAATTTGCAAGTCTCTTCTTCTGCTGAATTTCGACTTCGGGTGAAATAGTTAATATTGGTATGTCAATTCCCCCGCTCTCTTCCACAAACTCATTTACACCTACAATGAATTTTTCTTTTCTCTCAAGTTCTTTCTGATAGCGGTAAGCAGAATCGGCAATTTCTTTTTGGAAGTATCCGGCTTCTATCGCTGGTACAACGCCACCGAGAGAATCGATCGCATCAAAAATTTCGTTGGCTTTTTCTTCCATTTTATTTGTGAGCGATTCAACAAAATAACTTCCGCCAAGCGGATCGACAGTATTAATAACTCCGGTTTCATAAGCAAGAAGCTGCTGTGTTCGAAGAGCAATCTTAACAGCTTTCTCGCTTGGAAGTGCAAGAGTCTCATCCATCGAATTTGTGTGAAGCGATTGAGTGCCGCCTAAAACAGCCGCCATTGCCTGGAATGCTGTTCTAACAATATTATTTTCCGGCTGCTGCGCTGTTAATGTGCATCCGGCAGTTTGAGTATGGAATCTAAGCCACCATGAGCGCGGATTCTTAGCACCGTATTTTTCGCGCATGCGTTTTGCATAGATTCTTCTTGCTGCCCGGAACTTTGCAATTTCCTCGAAGAAATCCAGATGTGAGTTGAAGAAAAATGAAAGACGCGGTGCAAAAGAATCGATATCCATTCCCCTTTCGAGGCAGGCTTCTATATACGCAAATCCATCGGCAAGAGTGTAAGCTAACTCCTGTACAGCAGTAGAACCGGCTTCACGAATATGATAGCCGCTGATTGACACAGGGTTCCATTGCGGTACTTCATTCGTTGTATACTCAATCATGTCGGTTATGATTCTCATGGAAGGACGCGGAGGAAAAATAAATTCTTTCTGCGCTATGTATTCTTTCAAAATATCGTTTTGAAGTGTTCCGCGAAGTTTATCAAAAGTAACGCCCTGTTCTTGTGCAACTGCCAGGTAAAAAGCAAAGATCATTGCAGCCGGAGAGTTGATCGTCATTGATGTTGAAATTTTATCGAGCGGAATTCCATCAAACAATGTTTCCATATCCTGCAGTGATGAAACTGCGACGCCGCAAATTCCAACTTCACCTTCGCTCATTATTGCATCTGCATCCCAGCCCATCAGCGTTGGCAGATCAAATGCCACTGATAAGCCGGTCTGTCCATGTTCCAATAAATATTTGAACCGCTGATTTGTGTCTTCAGGAGTTCCGAATCCAGCAAACTGCCGCATTGTCCAGATTCTTCCTCGATAACCGTTTGTGTGAATCCCGCGAGTATATGGATACTCGCCAGGGAAACCGATTTCATTCAAAAAATTTTCGCTGTTCAAATCATCCGGTGTGTAAAGCAGATTAACCGGTTCGCCGGAAACAGTTGTAAACTTCATTCCGGTTTCAGAAGCTTTTTCTAATTTCCTCAAATAGTTTTCTTTCGCCTTTTTGTATTCATCCAAAAACATTTTATCCTCGGCTTTCTTTGGATATTAAAAAAATTCTCAAAGTGTATTGAGTAAAAAATACAAAAGATGTTAGGTTCGTCCAAATCTTTTGTCTAATTCTTCAAGCGGAATTTTAATTACAATCGGTCTGCCGTGCGGACAAACGTAAGGCATAGAAGTAGCAAAGAGTTTATCAACCAAAATTCTCATTTCGTATTCGGTCAGTTTATCGCCGGCTTTTATTGCTGCTTTACAAGAGAACGATTTTGCCAGATTATCGCGTACTTCAAGCTGTTTGTGCTGTTCATTTTTTCTGTACTCGTGCAAAATGTCGAGCAAGGTTTCAACTTCATGTTCAAGTTTTATGTCGGACGGAATTCCAATAATCACAATTGTATTCTTAGATTGGAATTTCAGTTCGAACCCGAGATTAATTAAATACTGTTCCAACTCCCTAGCTAACATGTAATCTGCAGGATCCAGCTTAACCGTTTGAGGAAATAACAAATGCTGGGAAAACGGAATGTTGGCTTCAAACGAATTCATCGCTTGTTCATATAGAATTCTTTCGTGCGCAACGTGCGCATCAATTATTATCAAGCCGCTTTTAATTTGCGATAGTATATATTTGTTGTGAAGTAGAACGATGAACGGCGCTTCTGTCTGCTGCAGCATTTCTCTTTCATGATAAACTTCCGTCGTCTGTCTTTCGTCAAACGGTCCTGTGGTGCCCGCAAGCGGAGCCGAGGATTTTATCTCACTGTTCAGATCGTCGAACAACCGATCGATCTCATCTTCGTTCATTAGCGGTAATGTACGGCGTTGGGGCTGTGCCATTCTTACAAATGGTCGATCTGCAAAATCATTTCGACCGACACTATTCTGATTTTGAAAACTTAGTTTCTCATTCGAATCGGTAGCATTATCAAACGTAACGGTTGGAACAAGATCGTAACTCCCCAAAGTTTTTCTAACGACAGCTTGAACAAAAGAATAAATTTCTTTTTCATCTTCAAATTTTATTTCAAGCTTAGACGGATGAACGTTCACATCAACTTTCTTAGGATCGACATTCATGAAAAGAACAAAGAAAGGATAATCTCCTTTCTCCAAAATATTTTCGAATGCGGTGAACACTGCATGGCTAACAATTCTGCTTTGGACAAATCGTTTGTTCAGGAAAAAATATTGTTCCCCTTTACTGCGCCGTAGATATGCCGGTTTTGTAACAAAACCGGTTAGCGAAATGTAATCCGTAATTTCTTTTACTTCGAGAATAGCATCAAGAATATTTTCTGCAAAGACGGATTTCATTCTTTCTCCAAGTGAAGATTTCGGGAAGTTAAATACAATTTCGTCGTCATTATAAAACTTGAAAGAAATTTCGGGATGGCTCAGCGCAACTTTCTTAAACGTTTCAATTATGTGTTTTAGCTCGGTCTGATTGCTTTTCAAAAAGTTTCTGCGCGCCGGTACATTGTAGAACAGATTCTTAACAGCAACCGAAGTACCTTTTGCGTATGAACCTTTCTCTTTTGTGATGCTTGCAGTCTCATCAATTTTTATGAATGTTCCGAGTTCCAGATCTTTTCCTTGGGTTCTCAATTCAAATATACTTACCGCTGCAATTGAAGCGAGAGCTTCACCGCGGAATCCGAAAGTCTTTATTGCTTCCAGGTCCTCAATCGATTCAATTTTGCTTGTGGCGTGGCGCTGAATGCTGAGAAGCGCATCTTCTTCGTTCATCCCTTCGCCGTCATCGGAAACTTGAATGAGAGTTTTACCGGCACCCTTAATGAACACGTCAACATTTTTTGCACCTGCATCGAGAGAATTTTCCAGCAATTCTTTTACAACAGATTCGGGACGATTAACCACTTCACCCGCAGCAATTTTGTTGGCGAGATTTTCGGGCAATATTTTAATTTTTTGAATCAAAATTAGCCTATTAGTTCCAAATTCGATTTTCTAATATAATGATGAACGCTGAAATCCGTAAAAATTTCGGTTGAATTCAGCAACCATATAGATTCATCTACTTTAACAAAGTAAACGTCACCCCCGGTTTCAAAATTCATTACAGATAAAATAATTTTGTCGGCACTTTCAATTGCTTGTTCATAGATTTGTCTACCGCCGATAAAAAACACTTTTTTATGATTGCCGCTTGAACAGAAATCAATTGCAGCTTTCAGCGTGTTGAAAATTATCACTTCATGGAATGGAATTGAGTAATGCGGGTTCTTTGTAACAACAATGTTCAATCTTCCCGGCAGCGGGTTGCCGATAGCTTCCCAGGTTTTTCTTCCCATAATTACCGGGAACCCGATGGTAGTTCGTTTGAAATGTTTTAGTTCTTCTTCGGAATGCCACGGAACTTTTCCCTCTTTTCCCAAAATGTTGTTTCTGGTAACTGCCGCTATAATTATTTTTTGCAAAAGTTAAAACTCAATAAATCATATACTAATATATTTCTTTTGCCCCGGAGTTACCACAACCGGAACAACTTGATCAATGTATACGGCAGTTTAAGTCTAAGAGTATAATTGCCTGGTAGTACATCTATTAAATTATCTTTTGAAGGTTGCACTAAAAAGATTTTCATTGTTATTCCATCTCTATCTGACAGAACCATAGCCCCCGATTATTCCACTCTTAGACAAAACAATCTGCCACAATTGATTTCTTCTTGCTCTGAACGCACCGGCGCTCGACAGCAAGAAATATTTCCACATTCTAAAAAATTTATCGCTATAATATTGTTTGATACTGTTCCACGAAGTTGAAAAATTTTTATACCACGCCATTAAAGTTTTATCGTAATCCGCACCGATATTATGCCAGTCCTCCATCACAAATAATCCTTCGATTGCTTTTCCAAGCTGCGCAACCGATGGAAGCATTCCGTTCGGAAAAATATATTTGTGTGTCCATGCATCGGTACTTTTTACTGAACGGATCTCACCGATTGTGTGAAGCAGAAACAAACCTGTGTCTTTCAAACATTTGTTGGCTACCTTAAAATATTCTCTGTAATTTTTATAGCCAACGTGCTCAATCATCCCGACAGATACAATCCGGTCGAATATTTCGTTGACTTCACGATAATCCTGAAGTCTAAATTCAACCGGCAAACCTTTGCATAATTCTCTGCCAAGCTGAATTTGTTCTTTTGAAACAGTTATGCCGACTGTTTGAGCGTTGTATTTTTCCGCTGCGTATTTGCCGAACGCTCCCCACCCGCAGCCGATGTCGAGAACTTTCATACCCGGTTCCAGATAAATCTTTTTACAAATTAGATCGAGTTTGTTTTCCTGCGCTTCGTCAAGATTAGCGGCATTCTTCCAGTAAGCGCAGCTGTAATTCATCCTTTTATCAAGCATATTCTTAAATAGTTCATTTCCCAGATTATAATGCTTTTCGCCTATAATAAATGCTCGTCGGCGTGCTTGCATATTGACAAGGCGGTATCCGGCAAGCTGCAAGGCAACTTTGTAATTCCGCTTCACTTTGTTTTGAAGATCGGCACGCAATATATTAAAAATCATTTCATCCAGGTTTTCAACATCCCACCATCTATCCATGTACGATTCACCAAGTCCTAATTCAGCTTCGATGATCGCCTTTTTATAAAATCGCTCGTCGAAAATTTGTATATCGATAGAACGGTTGCCGTTGATTTTGATATCTGCTAACGATAGAAGTTCTTCCAGCAGTTTTTTGTACTTTCGATTTTCCACGGTACTTGCTCTATCCAGGTAAATAAATGATTAGTCATTTTGCAAACGAACTAACTATTAATGAATTAGATAGTCAAAGTCAAGAACGGCAATTTACGATACAATTAGCCGTATCTTCTGTAAATAAAAAAACGGATTCGCTACTAAAGTATAGAACTACTTCATCGCCATAATGAATTTTATCATTTGGTTTTGTACGGGAGACAAATTGAGAGTCCTCCACCTTGAAGTAGAAAAAAGATTCGCTGCCCATTTGCTCGATCATATCTAACCTAACCGGGATTTTGTTCTCGCAGGTTGAATCGAGACTAAACGATTCCGGGCGTATGCCTGCAACCACATTATGATCTACAAAAGAACGCAATACTTCCCGCTTCGAAGGAGGGAGACTGAAAGCAAAAGATTTCCCGTTGCTACTGAACTTCAAGCCATTGTCGTCTACAATTTTTCCTTCAATAAAATTCATTGAAGGACTCCCTATGAATCCGGCAACAAATTTATTCGAGGGATTATTATACAGGTTGAGCGGCGTATCAACTTGTTGAACTATACCATCTTTCATTACTACAATTCTGTCTCCCATTGTCATAGCTTCAACCTGGTCATGGGTAACGTAAACTATTGTCGTTTCGAGGCGCTGGTGAAGCAGTGCAATTTCTGCACGCATCTGAACGCGCAGTTTTGCATCTAAATTGCTGAGAGGCTCATCGAATAAAAATACTTTCGGTTTGCGAACAATTGCCCTACCAACCGCGACCCGCTGACGCTGACCACCGGAAAGTTGTTTCGGTTTTCTTTTTAGCAGTTTTTCTATATCAAGAATTTTTGCCGCGTAATTCACCCGTTCGCTAATTTCTTCATTGTTATACTTTCTCAATCTTAAGCCAAAAGCCATGTTGTCATAAACCGTCATGTGTGGATACAGCGCATAGTTCTGAAAGACCATCGCAATATCCCGATCTTTCGGAGGAATATTATTGACAAGTGTT
>CAZQQC010000071.1:0-15453 GCA_964595365.1 uncultured Melioribacter sp. | reverse complement strand
TTTCACCTCCTTCCAATAAAATCCAGTACGGCATGTATGAATGTGAGAGGGTGAGGCGGGCAGCCGGGAACGTATAAATCAATTTTAATTTCATCAACGAACAAGCGGTTGAGTTCATCGGATTCGGCAAACACTCCGCCGCTTATTGCACAAGCACCCACGGCAATTACAATTTTCGGTTCGCTTATGCTTTTGTAGGCATCCATCAATGCCGGAGCCATGTTTTTTGAAATCGGTCCGGTAAAAACAATTCCGTCTGCGTGGCGCGGAGATGCAACGAAGTCAATTCCAAATCTACCGATATCGAAGTTGACGTTTGTATTTGCGTTCAATTCCATTTCGCAGCCGTTGCAGCCGGCGGCTGAGACCTGCCGTAATTTTAACGAGCGTCCGAACAACCGGTTAATTTCTTTCCGGCATTCGATGGCAGTTGCATCGTAGTTGGTAAATGTTTGTACCGAAGAAATTACAAGGTTATTTCTGCCGGTGCTTCCTAATCTATATTCGTTTGTAAATTTGATTGCTGTTGAGGAACATATCCTTTCACACTCACCGCAGAAAATGCACTTACCCAGATCAATAGAAAGCGGATTGAGTTTAATTGCGTGTGTCGGACAAATCTCTTCGACAACGGAAAATTCTTCTTTCCATTTCGATTCATCAATTAGCGGAAAGCCGCGATGTGTATTCATCAGCTTCGCTTTGCGAATATCTTTGATTGTCTGGTAGCCGTGCTGTTTCCGGAGTTTGAGTAATTCTAACATTGTGTTTCCAAATTATTTACAAATCAAATCCGCAATAGGACAGATTAAAACTTTTATTGCAAACCGGGAAATCGGAAATGCTGTTATTACGAACAGCAAGCGACAACGCAAACCAGTTGTGGAACGAAGGATCTTTAATTTTTACTTTTTTGATTTTGCCGTCGCTGCCGGTCATAACAACATGAACAATTTCTCCCCGCCATCCTTCTGTAAGAGCAACAACCATTCTATCCGCCTGAAGCCCTGCCTGTCCTGTAGGCAGAAACGAGATATCTTTCTTCAACTCTCCCTCAAATAGATTGCTCAGCAGTTCGTTGATGATTCTTACAGATTGCTGAATTTCTATGAATCGAATGTATGCCCGCGCAAAAACGTCGCCAGAATTTAAAGTTAGCTTATGAACCGGGAACAGTTCGTACGCGCCGAACGGGTGGTCGGTGCGGACATCGATTGCGATTCCGCTTGCGCGAGCCGCCGGTCCAACCATTCCGATTTCTCTCGCAGTCTCTTCGTCTACAATGCCGGTTTTTTCAAATCGTTCCAGAACAGACGCCGACGAGAACATAACTTCGGCAGCAACGGAAATTTCTTTATCAAGCTGATTTACAGTCGCTAAAATTTCTTGGCGGAGTCTTGTATCAATATCGAAATTTACACCGCCGGGAGTTATTAATCCTCTGCCGAATCGATTTCCACAAATTTTCATGGTTGTGTTTATCGCTTTTGTGCGAAGCGCGCCAAACACAGCATTGCCGGTTAAATATGCAACGTCTCCGGCAAGGGCGGATAAATCGCTAAGATGAACTGCTATTCTTTCCAGCTCAAGTGCAACGGAGCGAATCAATTTTATTTTGAGCGAAACCGTAACACTTGCAAGTGATTCGATTGCAGATGCAAATGTTCCGGTATGACCGATGACTGTATCTCCGGCAATCGATTCTGTGAGTTTGATTAAATAGACCGGTCGAGCACTGTTTTGTAAAAATAATTTTTCAACGCCCCGGTGCTGAAATCCCAGTTCAATTTCGAGATGGTGAATTTTTTCTCCGTAACAGGAGAATCTAAAATGCCCGGGCTCTATTATTCCGGCGTGAATTGGACCGACACCAACTTCGTGAACTTCTTCTCCGCTCATACTGAAAAATTTATACGGTGTTTCATTCCGATCGATTCCGGCAATTCCTTTTCGAACCGGCTTTAACCACGGGTGACCGATCGGCTCAATATCAAACTGTTCGTAAAACTCCCGTTCGAACATGTGAGCCGAAGGGATTTCCGGAGTTATTGAGCTAAAACTTTTTCGAAAATCAAATCTTGATGAAGCGATGCTAAGCTTTGATTGGCTATCGTTTGCAAGAATAACAAAAAGTAAAATACTTTTGGATTCCCCGACACCGAAAAACTGCACGAGGCGGTTCCCGTTTTTCGCAGAATCAATTATCTGTTTTCTCAATGAATCGAAATTTTCTTCCGGAACATCTTTCGTTGAAATAGATTGTAGATTTTTTATTTCGAGCCAGCTCAACTTAATCTCCTAATTAAAAAAGAATCCGGCAGCGTTGTTTATAATTACAAGAATTTGCTGTGGCATATTTATTCCAATCATTAAAAGAATTGAAAGCAGAATCAGCTGCGGGAGATAAGCTGTGATTGCAAGCCGGTGATCTGCTTCGCCGGTTAAACCCGGTTCGCCGAATGCCATCTTTATAACTGTGTTTCCCATTCCGAAAGTAATGACAGCGAGGAAAAGGAAAAAAGGAATTGCGAGCCAGGCAGCATTTTCAAACCACAACGCCTTTATGATAAAAAACTTGCTTATGAATGCCGGGAACGGAGGCAACCCTAAAATCGAAAGCGTCGATACAATCCAGAGCCAGCCAGTGCGCGGATCTTTTTTCAGAAGACCTTTAACGTCGTCGCTTTTTTTACTTTTGTAGAGATGTAAAATATTACCGGAAGTCAAAAATAGCGATGCCTTTGAAAACGAATGGGAGAGCATATGAAGCATTGCTGCAAATATTCCAAACTTGCCGAGTGAAACTCCAATGAAAAGAATTCCCATATTCTCAATCGAAGAGTATGCTAACATGCGTTTATAATTTTTTATTCTCAGCATAAAGACAGAGCTTATCATCAACGAAAGGAACCCGGTTAAAAGAAAAATAAAATTGGAAAAGCTTTCCGAGTGAGCGCGAATAAAAATTTCCTGCACACGAATCAATCCGAGAAAAGCCGAGTTGAGAAGCGTTCCGGAAAGCAAAGCCGATACCGGTGAAGGTGCTTCCGAATGTGCATCGGGCAGCCATGCGTGAATTGGTGCAATGCCAATCTTGGTTCCAAATCCAACAAAGATGAACGCAAAAGAAATTTTCAACCAGAACGGGTTTATATCTGCCGCATGTTTATACAAATTGCCGAAGGAGAGAGAACCGATGCTTTTGCTTCCGACCGATAGAAGAATAATTCCTACAAACGCGAGCGCAATTCCTATCGAACAAATGAAAACATATTTCCACGCGGCTTCGAGAGAAGATTTTTTCTTTTCGAAATAAATTAAAAGCGCACTGGTTAAAGTTGTTGCTTCAACAAAAACCCAGAGCAGTGCAAGGTGTGTTGAAAGAATTACTCCCGTCATTGCAACTATAAAAAAAAGAATTTCCGAAACGTAAACAGACTCCAGCTTTGCATTTAAACTGTGACTTTTGAAAAAGAACAAACTGTAAATCGAAGAGCATGTGAAAACCATGGTCATAACTGAAAAGAAATAGAGACCGATTGAATCGAACTGAAAATATTCGAGCAGCCAGGCATGATGGAAATACAATTCGATGCCGTACCATTTTGCAAACGCAACTATAACGTATAAAGCAGCAGAACCAAGCAGTGCAACACGATTGATAATTTTATTCTTTGTCAGAAGCGTTATTACACCCAAAAGGATGGGGACAATAATCACAAACGTTACCATTGTTAATCCTTCAGCTCGGTTAGAACATCAATGTGGTTGCCATCGTACATAGACTGAATTTTGTTGAAGAATATAACAAAGAGATAAATGCCGACGAACAAATCGAGCATCACGCCCAGGTTAACGAGCATGGGCATTTCGTTGGCAACTGAAATAGAGAGTAGAAAAATTCCGTTCTCTAGCATCATATAGCAAAGTATATGCGTGATAATTCTTTTACGGCTGATAATTAAAAACAAGCTCGCTATAATCAGTTCGATGGAAATTCCAAAATAAAGCGGCTTAATCTGCGCGCCGATTCCAGGCAGGGTTGATGACCAGAAAGCAGCAACAAATCCAGAAATAAAAATTGCACACGCAATCAAAAGCGAGTAAAATTGTGAAATGGACGGGTCTACTTCTCTGCCTATTTCATTTTTGCGGATAACACGAAGCAAGAAAACCGGAATAACTATTGCCTTTATTACCAGTGTTTCTAAACTTAAGAAGGCAACATTGAGCCATGCAATTTCATGGATATCAATTATTACGAGAAGGAAAAGAAGAAAACCCTGCAGTGCTAAGGTTTTAACGTACACTTCAATTCTGCTCACCGCAAATACGTAGAGCATGCTTGTGCCAAGGAGTATGATCAAAAAGCTGCTCATCAAAATCCTCCATGCAGAAAGAAGATTATTACAGCGAACGCTGTAAGAGAAAGTGCGGTCATCATAAAAATAAATTGTGGAACGTGCGACATTCTAGAACGGGCTATTAAAGATTCAATCAATCCGATAAGAACAAAAATTGCAGATAGGGTCAAAATATAAAAAGGGAGAACAATTTCAGCCGGTATGTTACCCGGAATGATTAGATCCGCAATTAACATAGAGATAATAACCATCTTCATAGCGGTAGCGTAGACCATGTATGCAAGGTTGGGCCCGGAATAATCGAGGATCATCACCTCGTGAATCATAGTAAGCTCAAGATGAGTGTTCGGGTCATCAACCGGCACACGGCTGCCTTCGGTTAGCAGCATGATAAACAGTGAAAGCACCAGTAAAATTTTTACCAAAACGGTATAACCCGCACTGATGCCCAGCGCAGCAAAAATCGTTTCGAATGAAGTTTGCTTTGTCAAAAGTGCAAGCGAACCGAGAACAATAAAAAATGCAGTTTCAGCAATTGTAGAAAAAGTTACTTCGCGGCTTGCGCCCATTCCTTCGAAACTACTGCCGGTATCCATAGCTGCAAGCACAGTCATAAACTTTGCAAGACCAAGCATGTAAGCGAATACAACAAAATCGCCGGGAAAATTTATTAACGAGCCGAAGCCGGGAATGGGTACAATCATCAATGCAAATAAAACTGCAGCAGTGTTTACCGAGGGTGCAATCGCAAAAATGAACGATGTAGTTTTGCTAATCACTTCACCTTTGTGCAGAAGTTTTAGAAAGTCGTAGTAAGATTGAAAAACAGACGCGCCTTTCCTTCCAGCCCAAATTGCCTTCACACGATTAATAATTCCGATAAAGAAAAACGGTGATAGAATAATACAGCCGGTCAAAAAATATTTTATCATCGTGCCGATCCTATTATCCAAACAAGAAGAATAATTAAAAAGAGAAGTCCGTAGATAAGATACTGCTGCATTCGCCCGCTCTGAATCCATGAAAAGTTTCCGAGGAACCGGTTAAGAAATTTTAGCGATGGCTGTATCAAAAATCTTTCTGATAAATCTTGAGCGTGGCTTTCTAAATGAGCTTCCTTAGGAAACAACTCTTTCCCTTTTGTAAATTCTATTTTTTGCGGAACAAGTTCGCTTACAAGCTGAAGGAAAGGTTGAGCGAATGAACCGCTTGTATATTGAATGCGGCTGCTTTCAATCTGGTAACCGCAATCCCACGTTTTAAATTTTTCAATGCGTTTTCCTATTATAAGGCGCCAACGGATTAGAAGGAAGAACATCATAAGTAAAATAAATATCAAAAAAGCTTTTGATAGATTTAGAAAAACCGCAAATACAATAGTGAAGTTGACCTCACCCGCATTAGGAACAAATTGCATTACTGCTTTTTGCAAAAACACAATTGTAAACGGGGGAACAATGCCCATGAAAATCATGATGGCAGTCAGTGTGCTCATTGGCAGAAGCATTGATTTGAAATCCAACTCCGGTGTTATATGAAATTTCGATCTAGGTAATCCGAGAAAACAAATTCCGAATACTTTGGTGAAACACAGCAACGCCATAATACCAATAAATGCAAGTCCGGACATTCCAAGCAAAGCAGTAATAATCATCGATAGATTATTGATCGAAAGACTTTTTGTAATTCCGTAGTAAATTGCAAACTCGCCGATAAAACCGTTGAGAAGCGGCATTCCTGAAATTGCAAGTGAAGCAATCAAGAACATTACTGAAGTTGCCGGCAGATATTTTATCAGCCCGCCGAGCTTATCAATATTTCTTGTGTGAGTTTGAGAATAAATGATACCGGCACCGTAAAATAAAACACTTTTGAAAATGAAATGATTGACATTATGCAGCAGCGCGCCGCCGAACCCGAGCATCGCAATCAATCTGTCATTGTAAACCAGTCCGAGCATTCCGAGGCCGATACCGGCGCCTATAATTCCGATGTTTTCTATACTTGAGTAAGCGAGAAGTTTTTTCAAATCGTTTTGAGAAATTGCATTCACAATTCCGATTACACCGGTAATCAATCCAAGAACAAAAATTGCGTACGCGGCAGCTTCATTCGGCTTTCCGCATAAAAGAATTATCCGAAGAATTCCATAGATGCCGGTTTTAATCATCACACCGGACATGATTGCGGAAACACCACTCGGCGCCGCAGGGTGTGCGCGCGGAAGCCATGTGTGCATAGGAACAAATCCTGCTTTCGTTCCGAAGCCGATAAAAAAGAGAACGAACAAAAAAACGCCGTTGCTTTGCGTTTGATTCAAAACATTTTTAAACGACGCAAAATCGGGAGAACCGGATAAAGATGAAGCCCAGCTGAATGCCGCAACTAAAAACGCAGCGCAGATTTGCATTGCAATCAAATAATAAATTCCTGCTTTTCTAACTTCTTCTTTTCCGTTCTCGAAGGTTACAAGGAAAAAAGAGCTGATTGACATTGTTTCCCAAACAATCAGAAAGAGCAAAGCGTTTTGAACCGTGACAACAAGCAGCATAGAGGAAATCATTAAGCCGAGGAAGAAATAGTAAGAAGATAGAGACGCGCTTTCTCCCCGATACAATTTCATATAACCGAGAGAATAAATTGCAGCAAAAAATCCACCGATTGAAATGACAAGCACAAACAAAGCCGCCAGCGGATCGATGCGAAGAAATACATTACCAATCGGTTCGGAAAAATTAAACCGAGCTTCTAACTGTCCACCGTTAACCAAAACTCCCGATGCGACGGGAAGAATAAAAAATTGTGCTGTTAGACTAAAAATCAATAGAGCAATCGGCTTGGCTTTTTCAGAAAGGAATAGCGCAAAAAGTCCGCCAAGTGAAAATAAAATTATTCCGAAAAGAAAACCGTTCATTAAACAGCTTTCTCCTTCTTTTGCCAATCGATTTCTCTCAGCTGTACAAACTCCAAAATATTATCTTCCGGTGCTCGTTCTTTAAGCATCGTTAGGAAAAATTCACTCTGGCATAAGTAAGAAATTTTTGAAAGTACTTCGAGATGCATCCTCGGATTTGCGGTAAGCAAGATGAACAATGTGTGAACACGTTGATTATCCAGCGCGCCGAAATCAATCGGAGTTTTCAAAAAGCAAATAGACACGCTTGCATTCTTAGCATCGGTAATAATCGGGTTGCGTGGATGAG
Source organism: uncultured Melioribacter sp. (assembly GCA_964595365.1). Lineage (GTDB taxonomy): Bacteria > Bacteroidota > Ignavibacteria > Ignavibacteriales > Melioribacteraceae > Fen-1258. The sequence goes on along the minus strand of CAZQQC010000071.1, from coordinate 7,886 downwards.
GGATAGCAATTCCTTTTCCGATAGATGTGGGCATTAATTCTTCCCGTCTTAACAATGCAGAAAGAATTTCTTCCTTGGATAAATTTGTCGGTGTGGTAATTCTTTCAATTGCATTTCTCAAAACATCTTTAACATTAGAACCTGCTACACCAGAAATTATTCCGCCCCTTTCGAGAAGTGTTGCTAAGTGGTCCTGGTGACTAATGACGGTCAGATTTATCAACGAAGAAGATAGTTCGATCTTGCTGCTGAGAATCCATTCATTTATTTCCGCACGGTTAAATCTATACTGATGATTGATGCGGTAGCAGGGAATTTTATTTTCTTTGATCCAGCGATAAACAGTTTTTTCGGTAACCTGAAGTAAATCGACAATATCTTTTATTTTTAGGTCCATGAATCATCTATAAAATAAACGGTGCAAAAATACTAACATCCTTCAATTTGTCCAAACAATACCGGGATTAACGCAAAATTTCGCGAGATGTCCTGAAATGTCTGTTAATTTTTGATGAAATTAGGAAAGCACGTTGTGTGAATTATTTTGAGAGGGACAAAAGTAATTTCTTAATTTAAGAGTGGTACACAAATTAAACGCTGCCTCGCTCTAAACAGTAAGCGCGTCAAAGCGGAGATTTTTCGTGATTTTCTCAGGTCAATTATTGAAAAATTACTTTTGCTTTCAAATTTTAATTTTTCTTTTTTAATTCGCACAACCGGTTAGAAAAATTTTTTCTGAAACTGCAGCGCAACATTTACAAGAGAGATCAAAACAGGCACTTCAACAAGAGGACCAATTACAGCAGCAAAAGCTTCACCAGAATTAATGCCAAAGACGGCAACAGCTATTGCAATTGCCAGTTCAAAATTGTTGCTTGCCGCGGTGAAAGAAAGTGTAACGGTTTTCTTATAATCGGCTCCGGCTTTTCTGCCAAGATAGAATGAAACGAAGAACATTATGACAAAGTAAATTATTAGCGGAATGGCGATACGTATCACATCAAGCGGAATTCTAACTATGTATTCTCCTTTTAACGAAAACATTACTACAATAGTGAATAGTAGCGCAATCAAAGTTAGCGGCGAGATTTTAGGAATGAATTTTTGTTCGTACCATAATTTGCTTTTCAGTTTCAGCAGAAGGAACCGCGTTATCATTCCTGCAGAAAATGGAATGCCCAGATAAATAAAAACGCTTTGTGCAATTTGCACGATGGTAATGTCTACAATAAATGTTTTTAGTCCAAGCCATGAAGGAAAGATGGTTAGAAACACATACGCATACATTGAAAAGAAAAGCATCTGAAAAATTGAGTTGAATGCAACAAGTCCGGCAGCATATTCCTTGTCACCGTGCGCAAGTTCATTCCAAACAATTACCATTGCAATGCAGCGAGACAGCCCTATCATAATTAATCCAGCCATGTATTCGGGGTAACCGCGCAAAAATATTATGGCGAGAAAGAACATAAGTAGCGGTCCAATAAGCCAATTCTGAATTAGAGAAATGGAAAGTACCTTTGCATTTCTAAAAATGTCGCCGAGCTCTTCATACTTAACTTTTGCAAGAGGCGGGTACATCATCAAGATTAATCCGATTGCTATTGGGATATTTGTTGTGCCAGCTTGAAAAAAATTCCAGAAATCGACGATGCAGGGTAAAAGGTAGCCAAGAAATACCCCGAGAGCCATTGCAAGAAAAATCCAGAGCGTAAGGTAGCGGTCTAAGAGCGAAAGGTTGCTTGTGGCTTTATTCATCAGAGCTTAACAAATTATTCCTGTAAAATTTTTCAAAGCCAATTTTTATTTCGTCTCTTACCTTTCTAAAAGCAAAAAGAATTTCTTCTTCGGGACCTCCCACTTTTGCCGGGTCTTCAAATCCAATATGAAGTTGATGTTTAACTTTTCCAACAAACACCGGACAAGATTCCTTTGCATTGTCGCATACCGTAATTACATAGTCGAACGATAGATCTATGAAACTATTAACATTTTTGGGAACGTTTTGTGAAATATCTATGCCAGCTTCTCTCATTACCTTAACGGCAGCGGGATGAACGTTTATAGCCGGATCTGTTCCGGCAGAATATACTTGAAGTGAATTATCGAGTGATTTAAGAAATCCTTCCGCCATTTGACTACGGCATGAATTACCCGTACAGAGAATCAAAATTTTTTTGTTCATCATTTTTTATCGGCTGTAACTGTTATGCTGAAAATTCCGGACCCATTCTTTTTGTAAATATTAATTTCCGTTTCCGTTAAATAATTTTTGAGAATGAGATCGTGAAGTTCAATTACTTTTGTCTTCTTCACCAGAACATTTTTGAAACCAGTATAACGAATGATTTTTAAATATTCATCCTGCTGAATTGCGCCGGCAACGCATCCCGCGTACATCTCGGCAGATTTTTTTAACGATGCGGGCAACTCCCCATTTATCACAATATCGGAAACGCAAAAATGTCCGCCGGCTTTTAGAATTCTATAAATCTCCGAGAATGCTTTTTGCTTATCCGGAACAAGATTGAGAACACAGTTGCTAACCACAACGTCGGCTATCGAATTTTCCAGCGGCATATTTTCAACTTCTCCTAAATAGAATTCAACATTCTTATAACCAAGTTTTTCGTTGTTGTGTTTTGCTTTGTCGATCATTTCTTCTGTCATATCGATGCCGATAACTTTTCCTTCATCGCCTACAATGGCGCGTGCAATAAAAACATCGTTCCCGGTGCCGGAGCCGAGATCAACAACAAGATCGCCTTTTTTTATTGCTGCATACTCGGTTGGAAGTCCGCATCCTAAGCCGAGATCGGCTTCGGCAACATATCCCTCGATGTCCTGGTAATCGTCTTTCACTATCGAGTAATCAACAACTTTGTTTGATGATGAACAGCCGCATCCACATCCGCTTTTCGGATTCTTTGCAATCTCTCCGTATTTTTCTTTTACGATCTCTTTAATTTCTTGTTCGTTTTGCACGATCTTTTACACTCCTTATTTATTTCGTTAAAATAGTTTTGGAAACTGTCGAAAATTTTTTGAATGGAAGCCATATCAATACAATAGCAGGTTTTGGGCCCCTCAATTTCTCCCTGAATTAAGTTGACCCGTTTTAATTCTTTCAGATGCTGTGAAACGGTTGCCTGCGCAAGGGGAAGAAGATCTACAATTTCTCCACACATGCAAACATCCATCTGCGAAAGAATCTTTAAGATTTTTAATCTAGCAGGATGAGATAAAGACTTAGCAACTTCTGCAATTTCAATCTCGTTTTTATCGAACAAATGTTTTTTATGTTTTGGCATTGTTTTTCTTAATCGTTCATCGTAAATATACGATAAACAAAATATCTGTCAAATAAAAAAATTTAGAATTACTTAACAGCACAAATCCCGTAGCAGTCCGCCTTAGGTATGCACGGAACGTTTTGTGCAGTAAAGTTCAGCAGTCAAACTTTGGCATGCGAAGGGGATGATAACAATCTTCTCGTTTGCATTTGCCGAAACAAAGCCACTCCGCAGAATAAATTCTTCGGAAGACGTAACGTCGACTTCGTGCAGGCGGGTCTGCCGATTCGCTTTTACGAAGTTTCGATGAAGCAGGGAGCCCCGGTTTATTTCATCGGGATGAAGGGGGCATCCAATTTTTACAAAAAAATATTTGGTAAGAATCCGATTTAATTTATAATTTTCACCGGAGACTGGGTTTAACAAACCAAGGTGGCGGACTTAGATGGACGCCGCCGTCTCCGTTTTTCTAAGTTAATTAAATTCTAATGTTGCTAAATAAAATTTGTATCCTTCCAAAAAAATTACAAAAGGAGAAAGTATGAGAATGTTAAAAATTTCTTTTCTGCTAATGTTTATTCCTTTTCTAATTCTCACCGCACAGAATAAAGATGGTGCAAAAAAAGAGAAGGACCCGCTTGTAAGCAGTACTTTCGGTGGGTTAAAATTTAGAAGTATCGGACCGGCATTTACGTCGGGACGAATTGCAGACTTTGCTGTAAATCCAAACAACCACAGCGAATATTACGTTGCAACAGCAAGCGGCGGATTGTGGAAAACAATTAATTCCGGAACGACCTGGACACCCTTAGCCGACACTCTTCAAGCTTATGCTATGGGTTGTGTTGTTATCGACCCGACAAATTCAAATGTGGTTTGGCTTGGAACCGGAGAGAACAATCATCAGCGTGCTCTCGGTTGGGGAACAGGAGTTTATAAATCCGAAGACGGCGGACAGAATTGGAAATTTATGGGACTTAAAGACTCCCGGCAGATCGGAGGTATTGTTGTTGATCCGAGAAATTCGAACATAGTTTTTGTTGCTGCGGAAGGATCAGTTTGGGGACCCGGCGGAGAGCGAGGACTTTACAAAACAACAGACGGCGGAAAAACATGGAACAAAGTTTTAAACATTAGCGAGAACACAGGCGTTAATAATGTTGTAATGGATCCGCGCGATTCGAACCTACTCTACGCAACTTCCGAACAAAGAAGGCGTCATACTTTTACGAAAATAGGAGGCGGACCCGAGACGGCTGTATTTAAAACAACCGACGGCGGTGCAACCTGGGAAAAAATTATGAAGGGCTTGCCTAAATCAGATATGGGCGGAACCGGAATAGCAATCTCTCCCGCGAATCCGGATTTTGTTTATTTAATTGTCGAAGCCTCGGAGGGTGGCGGATTTTTCCGGTCAACAAACCGCGGTGCTACATGGGAGAAGATGAGCGATCATTTTGCACAAGGTCAATACTACAATGAAATATACTGCGATCCAAAAGACGTTAACAAAGTTTATTCTGTAGAAACAATAACGCAAGTTACAGAAGATGGCGGAAAAACATGGAAATCCTTCGGTAATAATCAGCGTCACGTAGACGATCATGCTATGTGGATTGATCCCAAAGACACAGATCATATATTGATAGGCGGAGACGGCGGTGTTTACGAAACATTTGATGGTGGAAAAAATTTCCTTTTCAAATCCAATTTGCCGGTTACACAATTTTACCGTGTGAATACCGATAACGATCTGCCTTTCTATAATATTTATGGCGGAACACAGGACAACAACAGTTTCGGCGGACCATCACGCACTCTCGGTTCCGATGGAATTGTAAATTCGGATTGGTATGTAACTAACGGCGGAGATGGTTTCTGGACTGCAATAGATCCGACAAATCCCGATATTGTTTATGCAGAAGCACAATATGGCAATATGGTTCGCTACGACCGCAAGAGCGGTGAAGCGATTGATATACGCCCGGAACCTGCCGAAGGCGAAAAAACTTTTAAATGGTACTGGGATACGCCGCTCATAATCAGTCCGCATTCAAACACAAGAATTTATACTGCAGCAGAAAAAGTTTTCAGAAGCGACGATAGAGGCGATTCATGGACAGAAATCAGCGGCGACCTAACAACACAAACCGACCGCAATTCATTTCCTGTGATGGGAAAATATTGGAGTATTGATGCCGATGGTAAAGATGTAAGTACTTCACTTTACGGATTAATTGTTTCATTGGTAGAATCACCTGTAAAAGAAAATCTTTTATATGCCGGAACCGACGATGGTTTAATTCAAGTAACCGATGATGCGAAGACCTGGCGAAAAGCCGGCGAGTTTCCGGATGTTCCAAAATACACATTTGTAAGCGATATTTTACCTTCGCGCTTTGATGAAAATGTTGTGTTTGCTTCATTCAATAACGAACAGCGCGATGATTTCAAACCTTATCTTTTGAAAAGCACAGACAAAGGGAAAACGTGGGAATCGATAGCTAACAATCTTCCGAAGGATGGTCCCGTTCATACAATTGAACAGGACCCGGTTAATCCAAACTTATTGTTTGCGGGAACCGAATGGGGATTTTTCTTCAGCATCGATGGCGGCGAAAAATGGATTCAAATGAAAGCCGGTTTGCCGGTAATAAAAGTTTCCGATATAAACATTCAAAAACGGGAGAGTGATTTGGTGTTAGCAACGTTCGGCCGTGGTTTTTATGTGCTGGATGATTACTCTTCGTTACGGCAGGTGACAAAAGAATTGCTTCAAAAAGATTCTTACATCTTTCCGATAAAAGATGTACCGATGTACATTCAGAAAGGCGGACGCTACGGACAGGGTTCTACTTACTTCAAAGCACCTAACCCGGAATTCGGCGCAACAATTACTTACTACATTAAAGATGTTCCGAAGACTTTGGAAGCCGAACGCCGCGAAAAAGAGAAAGCATTATTCAAGGAGGGCAAACCAATTCCTCAACCAAACTCCGACGAACTTCGCGCAGAAGAGAATGAGAAAGCTCCGTATTTAATTTTCACTATTTCGGATGAATCCGGAAATGTAGTAAGAAAACTCACAAAGCCTGCCGGTGCCGGAATCAATAGAGTTGTTTGGGATTTACGTTACGAAAGTTTGAATCCGGTCGATTTGAAGGACAATAAATTCGATCCGACGGCAAAGACAAGAAGCGATCTTTTAGTTATGCCAGGTAAATATTCCGTTTCGATGATGATGGTTGTGCGCGGCGAAGAAAAACAGCTTGCCGGACTGGTAACGTTTAATTCCGTTCCGTTAAATAACACAACTCTTCCGGCATCGAACAGATCTGAAGTTGTAGAGTTTCAAAGAAAAGCTGCCGAGCTTGCCAGAACTGTTGTAAGTGCCCGCAGACTTACAGACGATTTAGTAAAGAGAACCGCCTTAATAAAACAGACATTGAATAACACGCCATCGGCTTCGTTCAATTTGTTTAAACGTGCGTCCGATGTTGCTAAAGAACTGGATGATATAAACTTTGTTTTCTACGGACAACAACCAAAGGCAAGTCAAGAAGAAGTACAGCCGGCAAAAGTGCCGCTCAATCTTCGTCTCGAAACTCTCACAGGCACGCAGTCGCGCTCGACTTCAAATGTGACTAAGAATCAAAAAGTCGCTTATCAAATTTTGTATAATGAAATTCAACCAATTTTGACTAAGCTAAAACAAATTACGGATGCAGAACTGAAATCGATCGAATTGGAAATGGAAAAAATCGGTGCACCGTGGACACCGGGAAGAATACCCGAATTGAAGAAATGATTTAATTTATTGCGGCTGATTAAAAATTATACATTTTTTTCAGCCGCTAATATTTTACACTTTTTAGGAGTTTTATTTTTCCGACATGAATGGATAACGGTAATCTTTCGTCGGAATGAAATTTTCCTTGATTGTCCGTGCCGAAACCCATCTTAACAAGTTCAAGTAACTGCCAGCTTTATCGTTTGTACCGCTTGCACGCGCACCGCCGAACGGCTGCTGACCTACAACAGCACCCGTCGGTTTATCGTTTATGTAAAAGTTGCCGGCAGCATTGACTAATATTTGATCTGCAAGTTCAATAGCCTTCCTGTCTTGAGCAATTATCGCTCCGGTAAGAGAGTAAGGAGAAGTTTCGTCGCAAAGATGAAGTGTCTCTTCGTATTTGTTATCGTCGTAGATGTAGATTGTAAGCACCGGACCAAAAATTTCTTCTTCCATCGTTTTGAATTTTGGATTGGTGGTTACAATCACTGTCGGCTCTATATAGTAACCGACCGAATCGTCAAAGTTTCCGCCGGCAATTATTTCGGCATCACTTGACGATTTTGCAAACTTGATATAGTCGGTAATTGTTGTAAAAGCATTTTTATCTATAACAGCATTAAAGAAATTTGTAAAGTCGGCCGGCTCGCCCATCTTAATAGTTTTAATCTCACTTACCATGTAATCTTTCAGCATGTGCCAGATAGATTTTGGAATGTATGAACGAGATACTGCTGAACATTTCTGTCCCTGGTATTCGAACGAACCGCGTATAAGCGCAACACCAAGTGCAGTAACAT
>CAZQQC010000070.1:0-15464 GCA_964595365.1 uncultured Melioribacter sp. | reverse complement strand
TTTGAAGAAGCTCTTAAGAGAAGGGAAAATCGTCTCAGCAACAGAAGATATCGTAATTAACGTTTTTATTTTTACATTTCTTTTTCTTTCAAATCTATCAGCACAAATTCCTATAAACGGTTTCTGCAGGTATAGGGAATTTTCGCTGAAGCCAAATTTCACAAAAGTATCTGCCGTCGACTATACTATAGACGGGTTTCGCGACCTTATAGTTTCTACTAACAAAAACAATTATTTGACCCTGGCAGCGGATAATAAATCAAATTTCGGAAAGATGAACGAAAGATTTTCTCCTTATGTAATTTCGGAATTGCACGCGACAACAAATGAAAATACGGCAAAAAATTATTTCATTCTGTCGCGTAAGAATCGGCAAGCCGGAATTGCTTCCTTTTCAAAAAGCGGTGCCATAAACTGGAAAAGTAAAATAAAATTTGACGGTTTCCCTTCTAAAATAGATGTAGGTGATATTGACGGTAACGGCAAACGGGTCGGACTTGTATCCGGCGGGTCGCTCGACGGCTTACATGTTGTCAGAGAAAATAAGAACGGTCTCAAAGAAACTCTGTTTGCTAAAGGAAGGTTGTTTGTTTACTCTACTTTTATTGATCTTGATTACGATAAATTCTCCGACGTAGCTGCCTTCGATGCACATGCAAACTCTTTCATTTTCTATTACAACAATCATTACGGCGGTTTAGAAGAATCGCGCTCAATTGGAATGACCGGTGAATTGAGCGAATTCAAATCCGCTGATTTTAATTCCGACGGATTTACCGACCTGATCTTTGTTCGCAATAATCATCTCGAAGTTTTATTGGGCGATTCCGTCTCTTCATTTCAGAATAAATTAATCTTAGATACTCCAGTCAAACCGGACCAATATGTAATTCAAGATTTCAACGGCGACGGATTCAACGATGTAGCTTTTCTAAACAAACAAAGCAGCGAGCTTTACATTGCTTATGCAAAAGGAACCAACACTTTTTATCAACCGATTTTGTATATGAAAAAGAACGGCATGGTTGATCTTATAAGTTACGTTGACCGCGGTGGAAAAAAACTTGTGGTCCTAAGTTCTGAAGGGAAATTGTATCTGATTAACACTGTTAGACTTGACGATAATAATTTTGCAATCTCGCTGGGATTGAAACCCGGTTTGGTCTCAACATTTGATTATTTAAACGACACATTTAAAGACATCTACTACACAAACGAAAACGAACCGTCACTTAACCTGTTAATTAGCGAGCGCAGAAATTTATTCAGAACGTTTTATTCGATACCTGTTACAATGGCGTTTGATAAAATTGGAATCGATGATAGCCGGAATAGGCAGAAGACTTTTTTCCTTTATAAAAAGGGAGACAGAATTATTGAAGCGGTTAGAGTAAATTTTGACAGTTTCGGTTATGCAAAAAGAATTTTTTATACAGATGGTACCGTTGTCGATCTGAAAATTACTGCCGACAAATTGAGGGATCGCTCTATAATTTATTTACTGATCAAAAGAAATCAGCAGCTGGTGCTTCAGACTATCGAATTTCGTGATCTCAAATATGTTTTGCTCGACTCGAATGTTATTGCCGGCAAATCAGAAAATGCCCGGCTGGCATTAGGCGTTCGCCGGGAAATTTATTATTGGGTTAATTCCACAAATGAAATTGATTTGAAGAAGATAGTCTTCGACAAAAAGGTAATTGAAAAAAATAATATTATTGCCGTAAAATTTTCTAAAGCCGAGATTCCTAAATATGATTTAATTTGTTTCGACGAAAACGTTGATCGTTACAAAGGGGCAGCTGCAATAATCTCTTCGCCGGCAGGAAGCAATCTTTATTTCATCTACAGAAACCAGGTTTTGAAATTTCCGCTTAAGTATCAAGCAGCTTACAATCCGCTGCTAAAATACTATCTTGATCGTTCGAACAACAAAATATTTTTTTCTTATGGCGATAAACGTGGTAAATTACGTAGTGTCTTAATAGACTTTCGTACAAAGTCGGCAAACGAAAGCGATCTGGCAGAACTGAAGCCGATTAACATTTACTCTATAGAAAGTTTAAGCGCAAACCGTGCATTTTTAATTTACTCTGATAATTATCAGAATACTATAACCTTTCAAAATTTTTGATGAAGAAATTTTCGTTAATATTCTTTTTGGTTCCCGCGTTAAGTTTATTTTCGCAAAACATGGATTCTTTATACAACGACTTTCTCCGGATAGAAGGGCTGCCGCACTACGTAAAAGGTCAAATTGTTACATCTGCCGGTGAACCAATTAAATGCGGATTCGGAACTATAAATCAGGTGAAGTTGCATTTTAATAATTTCAAGCCGGAACAGAAGAAGCTTATTACTTCGGTTATGCAAAGACCGGCAACGGACTCAAGTTTTATTTCACCATCCGGAAAATTTCGAATTCATTTTAATAAGAACGGAAACAATGCACCATTGTACAATCTTACAGATTTAGCCAGGGCAGCAGATTCGAGCTACAATTTTGAAGTAAACATTCTCGGTTTTCCGGCGCCTCCTAAAGATGGAAATGCCGGCGGCGATGATAAATATGATATTTACATTCAAAACCTTGCCGGCGGTCTGTATGGTTACACGGAAGTTGATAGTCAAATTACGGATTCAACCTATACAGCTTTTACTGTAATAGATAACGACTTTGGTTCCAATTACTACACGGAGGGAATAAACGGCGCACGCGTAACCGTTGCACACGAGCTTCACCATGCAATTCAAGTCGGAAATTATATTTACCGTCCAATCGATCAATACTATTATGAACTTACTTCCACTTCAATGGAAAAATTTGTGTACGATTCCGTCAACGATTATTATAATTACCTGAAAGACTATTTCAGCAGTCCCAACAAAGCTTTCTCTTCCAGTGCCGGCTACGATTTGGCAATCTGGAATTTGTTTTTGAAAGATCGTTTCGGTTTCGGAATTATAAAACGAGCATGGGAGTTAATGCCGGCTGAACGTGCGCTGCAAGCTGTTGCCGGTTCTATTCAAGAAGCCGGTTCTAATTTTAAGGTTGAATTCAATACTTTTGGACAATGGACATATTTTACAGGTTCGCGTTCTGTACCGGGAAAATATTTTAAAGAAGCTTCCAGCTATCCGTCAATCGAACCGCTTATAAATACACAATTCAGCCGTCCAACAACAACGCTGACCGTCAGTTCGGAAGCAGTATCAAATAATTTTTTGGTTATTACCGATGCGGTAAAGAATCCACCCGATACGTTTGTAGCATTGATCAGCAATTGCGATATATCCGGCGGAATTTCGTCGCCGGCAAAAAATAATTCGTTTACTTTCACATTATCATCGCAGCCATTTAGCGATGCAAGAAAAGTTTTGGATGGCTACTATACAAAGTTAGATGCTGTTAACAGTTTTATTTTCTCGCAGTCGAATATTTTCAATAACATACCGATTGCAGAGGGGCAGATAATCAGCGACGAAATCGATTATGCGTTTCCACAGCCGTTCAGATATAATTTGCAGCAAACACTTTTCTTTCCGGTTTTTATTTCGTCCGACGGAACCGCCGTACTTTATGTTTACGACATCAGCATGAGGTTGGTTTATTCCGGGCAAAAGCGTATCGTTGCCACAGATAAAGTGGTAGTTCCCTGGGATGGCCTCGATTCCGATGGAAGAAAATTAAATACCGGAGTTTATATTTACGTTACAGTATCCGGGGATAAAACTAAAAAAGGAAAATTCGTGGTCTTCAATGACTGATTATTCAGTTGACGTAATAGAACTGGTTAAATTTTTCGGAAGACGTCTGATCTTCAACGGTATCAATTTCAAGTTTGCTTCCGGAAATATTTACGGCGTATCGGGACCGAACGGCTCGGGCAAGTCGACATTTGTTAAAATTGTTGCAGACTTAATTTCTCCCACGAGGGGTAACATTATTCACAAAGTACAGAATAAAATGATTGAAGCCGAACGGCTTCATAACTACATGGGTTTTGTTTCCCCTTATCTTTGTTTATACGATGAATTTACAGCCGAAGAAAACTTGATTCATTTTTCAAACATCCGCGGAATTAATTTTCAACGCGACAAAGCAGAATTTTTGCTAAATGAAGTGAATCTTTTTGAACGACGAAACGACCCCGTACGCGGTTACTCGTCGGGTATGAAACAAAGATTGAAATTTATCTTTGCACTTTTACATAATCCTTTGTTATTAATATTTGATGAGCCAACTTCCAACCTTGATACAGCCGGAAAAGATAAAGTTTACAGATTGATACTGCAGGAAGGAAAGGATAAGACCGTAATCATAGCTTCAAACGAAAATGCAGATCTGGCTTTATGCAAAGAAATAATTGAACTAGAAAAATTTAAAAATAGCTCTTACAAATGAAATCGTACTCGTTGTTTAGAAAAGATTGGCAGTCGGAAATAAGAACAAGATACGCAATCAACGCACTTGCAATGTTTATCCTTGTTACGATAAGTGTGATTATGTTTTCGCTTGGCAATGAAAAGATTTCGGAATACTTAACCGGCGGATTGTTGTGGGTCGTTATTTTTTTCTCGGCTATGTCGGGGTTATCACGCGCATTTGTTTCGGAAGAAGAACGCGGCACAACAATGACGCTTCACCTAATAGCATCGCCTTCAACAATTTTTTCGGGTAAATTGATTTTTAACCTTCTGCTCGTCTTTTTGATGAATTTTGTGATTACGATTTTATTTTCAATGCTGTTTCCGGCATTTGTAATAAAAAACTTCTTTTTATTTGCAATTGCATTTTTTTTCGGAAATATAGGCATCGCCGTTTCATCTACAATAATTGCAGCAATTATTTCGAAAGCGAGTTCGAAAGGAACATTGTATCCCGTGCTTTCATTCCCCATTCTTCTTCCTTTGATACTTACCTTACTGGAACTCACCAAATTTTCTATGGATGGAAATTCTGTTGCTGCTTCGCAGGTAGAGATTTATGTTTTGTTATGTTACGATATAATTATGGCAACCGCTTCGTATTTACTTTTCGATTTCATCTGGAAAGAGTGAATCCCGCCTTCGCACACTATAGTATTCATACATTTTTCATGTCGATTAATAATTTATCATCCGTTTCCTTGTAAACGGAAAAGAATACTGCAATCAGCATTTGAAAAATGCTTGTAGCGAAAAAATGGCTGATACCCAATTCAATATTTAGAATTACAAAAAGATCTTTCAAGACAATTGAAATTTCATACAACAACAAAACGATGTGAAAAACTTTAACCTTGGAATTCTGAGCAACATATGATAGGAGTAGGGTTACAAAAATAAAAGTCACACAAATATGTTCCATTATAATTACAAAATCGACAATACTCACCGGAGAGAATGTTGCTGCGGCACCAATCAAAAAAAACAGCGCAAGAATTTTCACATAAAGTGTCTTGCTCGAAAACATATTCCTAAGCGATGCTATGGTAAGCCACGAAAGTAACACATAAAGCCGTCTTGAAGATGGCAGAATGTGCAAAAATATTGAGGCAAGTATGATTGGATCAGAAATAGCCAGAACAAAAAAATATAAAAACAACCTCGTTTTATAATTTCGGATTGCCGGAGAGATCCAAAAAATGGAAGATATATACACAACCAGGTAGGGAAAAGAAAGCATCATTCCTCATCAAAAAGTCTATTAACCATCGAAAACTTAACTGCATAAGTGATTAACTCCGGAAACGATTTTATGTCCAGCCGTCGCATCAGACGCGCGCGGTAATATTCGATCATTTTTCTACTACACTTTAGCCGCTCGGCAATCTCCTGGCTTGTCATACCTTTGCTTATCAGCTCTAGAATTTTCCGCTCTTTCATATTAAGCCGTATATTACCATCGACCGAATCCGTTGCTATCATTTGTTTATATTTTTTTTCGATTTCTTTAAGCTTGTCTTCAGCGTAGCCTTTCCCGAAATAATCTTTGCCTGCTGCTATTGTTTTAATAGCATAAACCAGTTCGCCTTTCATTGTATTCTTGCTCAGCAATCCATTCGCGCCAATTTTCTTTGTGAAGTAGATATATTCGTCGCCCTCGTACATAGTGAGGAACAAAGCTCTTACGTTTTTATCTTTTCTTCTGATTGTTTTAAATGCCTGGATACCGCTTAATACCGGCATCGATATGTCTACAAGTATTAAATCCGGTTTCAATTTTGCATACAGTTCAATTAATTCCTTGCCATCTTCGGCTTCACCGATAATGTGTATGTCTCTTGCTTCATCCAGAAGAGAAAGAATGCCGCTTCTAAAAAGTTTATGATCGTCAGCAATAATTATGCGTATTGATCTTGATTCTGCCATATGTTTTCCTTCCTCAGCGGAATTTCGGTAACAATCATAGTCCCTTTTCCGGTTGAGGATTCTACTTTGAATAGCCCGTTGAAATTTTTTACCCGCTCTTTCATATTTATCAATCCCATGCTCTTTGTGTGATTTTGTGATCCGGTTACCTGTTCGTAATTGAAACCAATTCCGTTATCCGTTATCATCAACCTTACTTTTTTGGACGAAACTAAGACCTCGATAGAAAAATTTGTAGCATTGGAATGTTTAATAATATTATTGGTTGCTTCCTGTGCAATTCTGTATAAACAAATCTCCAGTTTATTGTTTAACCTTATTTCGTCTCCAATAATATTGGATTGGCCGATGATTCCGCTTTCTGAAGAAACTTTGTTAGCAAGATGTTTCAACGTTATACCGATTCCCATTTCTTCCAGCATTCTTGGTTTCAAACTGTAAGAAATTTCTTTCAATTCTACAATAATAGAATCGAGAGTTTCTATTAGTGAATTGTATTTTTTGAAGTTGATTATTTTTTTTTGCGCTTCGCAAAGCTTTAAAAAATGAATGCGCAGCAAAGAAAGACCCTGTCCAATTCCATCATGAAGACCTTGAGCTATTCTTTTCCTTTCGTCTTCAAGCATATCTTGCAAATGATCCGAAAGTTCTCTCATCTTCTTTTCCGATTCTATTAATTTAGCTTCGTAATTTTTTAGTTCGGTTATATCTCTAAAATAGATCTGTACAATTTCCAGATTAGGCTCTGTTCGTACCAGTACGGAATAAAATCGTGCGTTTATTTTTTTTGTTAATACTGTCGATTGATTTAATCCTGTAAACGTTCCGGAGTCGATTCCGATCTCGGGCAACAATTCCCGTATATTTTTATTTTTCAGATTACCCGATTCAAAAACCATTTTTGCAGCTATATTTGTTTCTATAACATTGCCAGCCTTATCGGTTCTGATTACCGGATCGGGGTCGAGTTCTGCGAACATCGCCATTAGTTTTGCCGACTGAAGCTCCAGATTTGCTTTTTCCTCTCTGAATTTTGCTGCAGTCGGATTGATTAAATATTTGAATAACGCAAATATTATTCCGAACAAAAGGAGAACGATGAATATGGAAATATAAATCGGGTTCTCCGGCTTTAAGAAAGCTCTGATTAAATTTTGAAGATCAACCGGCAAACTGAAAAGTAGAATATTTATTGGTCCGCTTATTTTCAAACTTCCCTCCCGTAATACTAAAAGTAAATATAATTCATTTTATGCTAAAGTGAGTAGAACACAACGAATTAGGTGCTCGAAAACATTCAATTTTTGCCAGAGAAAACTTTTACATCCGTTTTAATCTACAAACCAGCAGTTTCTTTGGTTTCTTAACTATGTATTAGCTAAATTTAAAAAAGAAAGATGTATTATTGGATTAACATTTTATAACGCTATTGAAAAAACTTAACAAATATGAGGCTCTCCTGTGATCCATTGGAATGTTAGTCCCGACATTTTTTCATTGGGCCCAATTACTATTAGGTGGTACGGGCTACTCTTCGCACTTTCATTTATTATCGGATATAAAATTATGCTGGCAATTTTCAAGAATGAAAAGAAAAGCGAGCATGATTTGAACGATCTTGTCTGGTATATGATTCTTGGAACCGTGATCGGGGCAAGATTAGGCCACTGTCTTTTTTATAATCCCACATATTATTTAAGCCACCCTATTGAAATTTTAGAAATATGGAAAGGCGGCCTAGCCAGCCACGGTGCAGCAATAGGAATATTAACCGCTCTCTATTTGTTCTCGCGCAATAGAAAGGATACAGCATTTCTGTGGACTATCGATCGGGTTGTGATTACCGTTGCTCTCTCCGGGTTTTTTATTAGAATGGGAAATCTGTTTAACTCCGAAATAATTGGACGACCAACACATGCCTCGTGGGGATTTATTTTCGATTCGGTCGATAATACTCCACGCCATCCGGCACAACTTTACGAATCCATTGCATACCTATTAATTTTTGTTCTACTCTACAGAATATATTTTAAGAACAACGGAAAGTTTAAAGCAGGATATCTCTTCGGGTTATTCTTGATCCTTGTATTTTCGTTCAGGTTTTTTGTAGAATTCTTGAAGGAAAATCAAACTTACTTTGAAGAAGGGATGATCTTAAACATGGGGCAGTTGTTAAGCATTCCTTTTATAATACTCGGAGTTTATTTTCTGCTGCGTAAGAAAAAAAGAGTAATGAAAATTCAGTAATAATATACCGGGGCTTACCGGCATTTTAACAATAAGCAATTAATGTTTCAAAACGATTGGATGAACAAACCGGAAAAATTTGATCTAAATTTCAAAGCGGTTAAATGAAATTGTAATGACAGAAAAAGAATTTGGACAGAAATGGATTGAGAAGATCCGCACCGAATTAAAATCTTTTCCGGAAGATTTTGCGGGGGACTACGAGTTTGAAGAAATTGCGCTTCCAGGCAAAGTTCTTTTTCTGAATCCACCATTTTTTGGCAGCTATCAAATTACAGACGAAAATGGAAATGCAATCGTCTCTACCGATGATCATTTCAAAGCCAAATACGTGCTTTATGCAAACAGATCGCGCCCGTTGCAGTTAAAAATTCCTCGCGAAGAATTGCATGTATATGAAGCAATCCGGGATTATGAGAAATATCTTGACGCCTTACTTAGAGAGATGGAAAAAGAATTCAAACAGTTTTTTCCTAACTCAAAAGGATTTAAGCGAACTTCCATTCAGGTATTCAATTCATTAAACCTCGTGCGGCAGTAAGTTGATTGAACTCAGCGACAACATTACAAAGTATCTTCATACATATTTCGGCGACGAGTACTTAAAAAACTATGTCGCGTATTACAACAGCGAATACAAACCGTTCTTAAGATTTTCTTCGGCTGCCGCTTCGGCAGAACTTATCGGTTCACTAAAAAATTATGGAATCACTTTGATGCCAGTAGATTCCATCAAAAATGCTTATCGAATTATTTCAGGAAGCGAATTTGCCGGAAAAACTCTCGAGTTTATTCTGGGCAAGTACTACATGCAAAGTCTCTCATCGATGATTCCGGCATTGGTATTAAATCCCAATGAAAACAATTGTGTTCTGGATCTGTGCGCTGCCCCGGGTTCAAAAACTACGCTACTTGCAGAGCTGATGAACAACAGGGGAACATTGATAGCCAACGAAATCGCAATGGATAGACTGAAGAGCCTTGTCTTCAATATCGATAAAATGAATTTTGTAAACGTGGGTGTTATGCATGGAAAAGGAGAACTGCTGAGCAAACTTTTTGAAAATAATTTTGACAAGATTCTTGTTGATGCACCATGCAGCGCTCTCGGAATTGTTCAGAAGAAAGGTGAAGTGAGTAATTGGTGGAATGTTCGTAAAGCCGAAACGATTTCGGATCTGCAACTGCGACTTTTAATTGCCGCAATAAAAATGTGCAAAGTCGGCGGAGAAATTGTTTACTCTACATGTACTCTGACGCTGGAAGAAAATGAATTTGTAATTGATAAAGTTCTAAAGAAATATCCGGTTGAATTGGAAAAAATTGAGCTGCCCGTTTTAAGTCATCCTGCATTTTTCAAAATTAAAGATAAAGAACTTGATAAACAGATTGAGAAAGCCCGCCGCATTGTTCCATGGGAAGTTGAAAGTGAAGGATTCTTTATCTGCAAGCTTAAAAAGATCGATCGTGTTCCGTCGCCGGAAAAAAGTCCACATAAAATAAAAAAGTCCGATATGATGAATTCGTCGAGTGCAAAAATGAAAAATTTGCTGGAGCCATTAAGTAATTATTTTGGAATTCAGAAGAATATTTTGGGCGATTATAAATATTTCATTCGAAACAATGATGTTAATTTCGTAAGCAGCAGTTGGAACTGTCTTCATGAAGATTTATTCAACCGTATCGGGTCGCGTTTCGGAACAATTGATAAATACTGTAATCTTCTTCTCAACTCTCTTGCCGCTCAAGTTTTGGGAAATTATATCACAAAAAATATCTACCATCTAGAAGACACAAAGGAACTTAAAACTTACTTCAATGGCGGAACAATCAAAAAGAGTTTTGAATCCGGCGGCCAGCGTGCTGTTATGTACGACAAATATTTTGTCGGAACCGGATCGGCTTCAAAAGAGGGACTGAAAAGTCGGTTTCCCAGAGCATTTAGGACACAGGAAATCATTCTTCCTGAAGCGTAATTTCTTTCGAAGGTCTAAGAATTTTTTGGTGTTTTCCATTTGGTGCACTGCCGCAAAGAAATTTTGTTCTGATAATCAATTCCGGCGTTCATCTCAAATTTTTTCTTTCTCCGAAAAAATAAAAATTTCTTGCGTCTACTCACAGCACACAAAATAGTAACAGATATAGCTACATAAAAGAATAAATATTCTTCATGTTAGCGGTTAAACTTCAAAATTTGGAGGGGAAACGTAACCTTCGGGGTTGCTCAACGATAACAAAGGGCTCAACCCCGAATGTTAAAGCTAATACAGCTTAAAAAATTTATAGCCAGCACCTTTCACTGCAACTTTCAACTTTCCACCCTCAACCTTCAGCTTTTCAGAATTTATCAGATCAACCGCAGTTTTTGTTTTGTAAACGCCCGGTAGTTTCAGTTCAACTGTTTGAGTGTTTTCATTTTTATTCAGAATAACCAAAACTCTTTCGTTCATATCGGAACGGATGAAAGCGTAAATGTTTGTATCGGCATCGAGCGTTAGAAAATCTCCGTGCCGCAAAGCAGAATTTTCTTTTCTAACTTTCACAATCTTGCGAACGTCTTCAAGCATTTTTCTTTCGTAAAGACTCAACTCTTTTCCGAAGCGCATCATTCTTCTGTTGTCGGGATCCGAAGCGCCGCTCATTCCAAATTCGCTTCCGTAATAAATAACCGGCAGCCCAGGAATTGAATTCATATAAGCGTAATAAAGTTTTGCCTTCTCGTATTTAGCAGGATTATGAACTTCCGGCGGATTGTTCCATCCTTCTTCAATTGCACTCCATTGACTTAACTGTAAATCGCCGTCGGCAAAAGCCATGAACCTGTTTTTGTCGTGACTATCCATAATATTGCCCATCAAATTATTTTCACCGTAAACCAAAAACGATTTTTTGATTTCTGCATCGAGCGTTTCGAAAGAAATGTTCTTATCCAGAAATACCGGAAGCGCTGTATCGTAAAGATTAAAGTTGAACTGTGCAGAAAGCTGTCCGTTATTAACATACGAATTAATCAGCTCGTAGCTGCCGAACGTTTCGCCGATTTGATAAACTTTTTTGTTTTTAGGAATTTCAATTTCTTTTTCGATTTTGCGTGTAAGCTCCCGCCAGAATTTATTTGTAATATGTTTAACTGCATCCTGACGGAATCCATCGGCGCAGGTTGTTTCAAGCCACCATACTGCATTCGAAGTCATCGTGTCAATTACTTCCTGCGATTCTATGTAATTGAATTTCGGAAGGTATGGTTCAAACCACGTTGTTAATCTCTGTTCATCCCACAAACGAAGGTTCAATCTTCCATCGGGCAATTTTAGATTGCCAAACCAATCGGGATGTTTTTTAACAAACGGATGCTGTTCGTGAACATGGTTTGCAACAAAATCTAAAAGAATTTTTATGTGATGTTTATGCGCGGTTGCAATTAACTCTTTAAGCTTATCCATCGTACCGAACTGATTTTCAACTTTAGTCGATGAAATTGGCCAGTAGCCGTGATAGCCAGAAAACCATCTGTGCGGCGAAACGGATTCTTTGTACGCTTCGTCCGGATTATCATTAACAGGAGAGATCCACAGCGTGTTTATGTTAAGCGAATCAAAATATCCTTCGTTAAGCTTGTTGATTATGCCCTGGAAATCTCCGCCCATATAGTTTGCTTTGGCAAAAAGTGAATCGTGAACGATCGGTTTGTTAATCGATTTGTCTCCGTCGCTAAACCGGTCGATCATCAGCGAATAAATTATAGCGTCATGCCAATTGTCGCCTGTTATTTCGTTTTCGGGAATTCCGTCAACCAGGTAAACATATTGAATATTTGTCACTCTTCCATTTTTCGAAATGGCGATGCGCAATAAATTCTTTCCCTTCAGCTCCGATGCTGAAAACGAAAGCTCAATCCGGTTTCCGGTAATTTTTAAATTCTTTTGAAAAACTCTGAAATTGTTCAACAGAGCAACTACATTCGACGGATCAATCTTGTTTTCGTCTTTCCCGCCTTGACTCACGTCTTGCCCTGTTAGATTTGAGGCGGACGGCGGATCAGGTTCATTTTCATAAATAAAAGAGAAGCCCGATTCGTTAGAAGAAGTTTCTTTACCACGAACGTACAAAAATAATTTTCCAAGTTTTGGTTCCGGCACATTGAACAATGAATTAAAGTCTCCCATGCCATTCGGTTTCTTATCCGGGTTATCCTGATCGATAAATTCTTCTCCGTCGCCCCAGAATTTATATTCGTACCTTCCCGGTTCAAGCGGAATTTCAGTTTCATAAACACCGGGTTCGTTAATTTCCTTCATCGGCAAATTACCGCGGTCCCATCCGTTAAAGCTCCCGAATAGAGTAATCTTATTATATTTTTTTGCCGGCTTGAAAATAAATTTGAATTTCCGCTGAATGCGTGAAATTACCGGTATGGAATAAGAATTTTTTCCGAGCGAGAAATCGACAAGTGTCATTCCGGAAAAATTCATATCCGGTTTAAAATAAATTTTACCCGAAGATTTATCATAAGTTACAGCAACATTTTTATTTGGAACAAACTTCACGCTGTAGCCTTCCGAATAAAACATGTCGCTTATCAACATCGAATCGGGAACGCCGGCAACAAGGTTAACCGGCTTTATAATGTCGCGAATCTTTTCTTGAGCTTGAAGTGAACCTACAATCAGCAGAAAAAGAAAAAATGCTTTTGAAAATTTATGCATGATTATCTCCGGAAGTATTTTTGGATGCTAAGATAAAAAAATCCGGCGTGATAAAAGAATTGGAAAAGAAATGTTAGAGCCGGTGTGTTTGAGCGAGATATTTTTCCAGACCGTTAAGACATGTAATGTAATGCACATTAGAAAAACTTGATAAACATTCCGAACGCCCTTCGGCAAGCGCTTGCCCGCCCACAATTATTTCCTGTTCCGGAAACTCTTCTTTGATCAATTGGATTAAACCTAACAATCTTTTTATGTTCATATAAAAGCTGCTCGATATGCCGACTATGTCCGGCAATTTCCCCCGTATTAATTTTATTGTTTCCGGCTGCGGAACATTTGCACCTATGAACAATGTATTCCAGCCAAGCGCTTCTAAAAACCCTGTAACCATCCGTGCCCCAAGTTCATGATATTCTTTATCTATACAGGTGATCAAAGCTAATTTTTTGTCTGCAGCATTTCTCAAACTGTCAGCGGCAACATACTCGATCAGCCCCTCGATAATTTTCGTTGCAACGTGTTCGTTTCCAATTGAGCATCTTTCTTTTTCCCACATCTGTCCTATCCGGTACATCGATCGCTGAAATAAATTGAGGTAGATTTCTTTAATAGAAACACTTTGCTCTACTAAATTATCTACAATTAGTGCACACTGTTTTTTATCGCCATCTAAAAGAGAATTTAGAAAATGCAGATAGACCGCTTCCGAAATCATTTGCCTTTCTTGTATTTATTTAATCAAGATTATAAACGATAACAGCGCCGGAAAAATTCCAAATCAATTAATGTTTTTAATGTAGAAATTAACAAGCAGGGCAATTCTATAACCGGTGTAGGCAAACACTGGAGCGGCAATAACATCAACGGTGTAATGAACGTGCTGAATCAAGACACATGCAGCAACCAGAACGGTACATGCGAGGTAAATCCATTTAAGCTTTTTTGTTGCACTCGTTAGAAAAAATAAAAACATGGTTGCTGTATGACCAGAAAAAAATAGATCCCGTAAAAGCGTTTGCCCTCCTCCAAAAAATTCAACAAACGGATCACTCAGCGGTATAATTGCTGCCGGTGCATTGAGCGGAAAAAAATAAATAGTTGATAATCTGAACAATGCAATTACAGTATAAGATTGAAGTGCAAGAAGAAATTTTTCCGGATAAAAGCTCAACGAAACGACAGCAATGATCAAGGCAAGATAAATCAACGCGAATGTAAACCAGGTTACCTTGATCGGTAAAAATAGATCAAGAAACGGATCGTCCATCGAAAAACCGGGACGGGTTTCGTTGTATGGAAGAAATTTTGCAAGCGCATAAAGAGCAACCGTTAAGAAAAAGAAAGTTAGACCGATACGAACCCGAAAATTTTTGTCCGATAGTCGCTCGCTCCAAATCATTTTGAGATCTAGAATTCTTCCCAATAAATCCTCTGCATTTTCAAAAAAGTGTCGAAAAATAATTAGTGATTGGGAAAAAGTAAAACTAAAATTCGCCGTTTGGTGTTCTGCTCCTGCAGACAAAACTGTTTCATGAATTGTCGTCTCAATTACTTTAATCTACCGAAGAGTTTAAAAAAGAATTTCATCATTCTATGGCCGAAGTCGGCATTTTTAATATACATCATCGGGCAACCGGATGTGATTGCTGTGATCCCGTTATTGCTGCAAAAATCTTCAGCATCTTTAGAATAACTTCCTTCGCCCAAAGACCTATGAAACCAAACCAAATTGATTCCCACTTCCGAACATTCACGCACAACTTGCAGTGAATTCTTTGGACTGGTTGTTACGAGAACTGCCTCAGCTTTCTGCGGCGTGCTTTTTAAATTTGAATAACACCTGTCGCCTTCAACAATTTCTGCTGAAGGGTTGATTGGATAAACGGTGTAACCGGCACTTTTAAATTTTTTGTAAATCGCGTTTCCAACTTCTGTTTGCGGATTTCTTGAAACCCCTGCGACAGCAATAATTTTCTTCGAAAGAAAATCTTCTACTTTTTTTTGATAATTCATTTTTAAATCTGCTCCTTGCACTCTGTAAAAATTTTTCATTACCTGCCGGGTTCGAAAATAACAAACCCGATTCTCATTAGAAAACCGGGGTTTCGTTTCACCTTTCACCTCTCACGTTTCACCTTTCACGCCTCATTTCAC
>CAZQQC010000069.1:0-15479 GCA_964595365.1 uncultured Melioribacter sp. | reverse complement strand
GAACAACGAAGAAGAAATTAGAATATTAACATCAGCATCAAAGAAAAGAAAGGAATCAATCGAGCAGTTTCGCAATGCCGGCAGAAACGAGCTTGCTGAAAAAGAAGAAGCAGAGTTAAAAATAATAGAAGAATATTTACCGAAACAATTATCTGCCGATGAAGTTATGGCGGAAGTGAAAAAGATTGCTGCAGAAATTGGTGCTAAAGTGAAAGAGGATTTTCCAAGACTTATGCCTCTTGCAGCTAAGAATCTAAAAGGTAGAGCCGAGGGAAAGCTAGTAAAAGAAATTGTTGAAAAATTTTTGAGCGGTAATTGAATTTTGTCGACTATATTATAATAGTAATTGTTCTGATAGGTTTCTTGCTCGGTTTCAAAGATGGTCTTGTAAGAAAAATCATAGGTCTGATAGGACTCATTCTCGGTATTGTGTTAGCTTACAAGTTTGCAGCTCCTTTAGGAAGGTTTCTGAATTCATTTTTTAATTATGACGAATATCTTTCTAACGTAATTGCCGGTATTTTAATTTTCCTGACAGTGATTCTTATTGCATCGGTGCTAAAAAGAATTGTTCATCCGGTTGATAAAGTAAATAGACTTCTGAACCAAATGCTCGGTGGCGTAATTGGTGCAGTACAAATTACATTTTTCGTTAGCGCAGTTTTGTTATTCTTAAATATATTTCAAATTCCGAACTCTCATCAGCGAGCCGGTTCGTTGATGTATAATTTTGTTTCGGATTTAATTCCCGAAACTGTCGATCGTTTGGTCGGTCATAATGCAAGCGCTACAAATTATATAAAGGAGCTTATCGAAACGAAAGACCTCGATTCAACCAATCAAATTGATACAATTAAAATCAACGTGAATCATGATAACAAAAGACGTATTAGATAAATTAGAATATCAAAAGATTATTTCTCAAATTGAAAAGTATTGCACCACCGATAGCGGTAAAATTTCGATAAATGAATTACTTCCATTTGGAAGCATCGAAGAAGTTACGAAGGTAGGTAATCAAGTAAATGAGGCAAAAGAAATTCTGATTTGTAACGATATACCGCCGTTAGAATACTTGCCGGATCTTAATGAAATTCTTGCTCGAAGTAGAATTCAAGGAACGGTTCTCACTTCAAAACAAATTCTTGATGTGCTAAAACTTGCAGAGTCTTCCAGGAAACTTTTTCAATTTTTGAAAACAAAAGATGAATCCCGCTCGTTTTTTCGTGAACTGGCTGCCGATCTCTTTGTGGATAAAGTTTTCGAGCATCACATCGGAAAAATATTTACAGAGAACGGCGAAGTAAAAGACGATGCGAGCGCCAAACTTAAGGAAATCAGAATTGAGATAAGAGAAAAAGAAGCATCCCTCAAAAAACAGGTTCAGAAGTTGCTAAAACAATTCAGCGAGTCTTACCTTGTTCAGGAAGAATATATTACGCTGCGCGACGGCAGAATTGTTTTGCCGGTAAAGTCGGAACACAAACGTCACGTAAAAGGATTTGTGCACTCCGAGTCGTCAACAGGTCAAACCGTTTATATCGAACCCGAGGAAACACTTGAACTGAACAATGAAATTCTTTCTCTCGGCTTTGCAGAAAAAAGAGAAATAGAAAAAATTCTAAGGAGTTTAACCGAAAGAATCGGTCAACTAAGCACCGGTCTCAAAAAATCTTTAACCGCAATAGCAGAAATCGATTCTATTTTTGCCCGTGCAAAGTATTCTCTGGAAATTATCGGTTCACATCCGACATTTGATGCTTCAAAACCTTTAACTTTGATTGACGCACGGCATCCGCTGCTAATAAAAAGATTAGGATTGCATAACACAGTTCCGATGAGTTTGAAATTGGATGGTGTAAATGTTGTTTTAATTACCGGTCCAAACGCCGGTGGAAAAACAGTAACGCTAAAAACTACCGGACTGCTAGTTTGTCTGGCATTGGCTGGAATTCCGATCCCCGCGCATCCTGATTCCAACCTTCACATGTTTAACAAAGTTTTGGTTGATATCGGTGATGCACAATCGATCGAAGACGATTTAAGTACGTTCAGTTCTCATCTGACAAATATCAAGCACATAATAGATGAAGCCGATGAAAATTCGATCGTTCTGCTTGATGAAGTTGGTACCGGTACCGATCCGGAGGAAGGTTCGGCAATTGCAACCGGAATGTTGATTACTTTAAGCAGCAAAAATGCCAAAGTTTTGGCAACAACCCATCACGGAGGTTTGAAAATAATTGCCAATCAGTTAGATAAATTTCAAAATGCATCGATGGAATTTGACGGCGTGCAGTTGAAACCGACATACCGTTTTCATCAAGGAATGCCGGGCTCGAGCTATGCTTTTGAAGTTGCAAACAGAATCGGCTTTGATGAAACGTTTATCAACCTTGCAAAGGAATATTTGGATACCGACAAAACAAAGATCGAAGATTTTCTGGTGTCGCTCGAAAAGAAATCGAAAGACTTAAAAGAACAGTTGAACAATCTTGAGCGCGAGAATATCAGGCTCAAAGGTTTAACAAGTCTATATCAAGAAAAAATTGAGAAACTTGAAGAACAGAAAAAAACAATCATTGCCGATGCGAAAGTGAAAGCCGAGACTTACTTAAACGATGTTAACAAAAAAATTGAGAGTGCGATAAAGAATATACGGGAATCTCAAGCCCAAAAGGAAATCATAAAAGAGGAGAGGAAGAAAATCGAAGCGATAAAAAAAGAAAGCGCAGCAATGTTTAAGAAAGAAAAAAAGATTACGAAGGAGGAAACCGGGTTCAATGTTGGTGATTATGCCTCGATTAAAAATACAACTTCGATCGGGGTCATTTCCGAAATTGAAAAAGAAAAAAATAAAGCAGTCTTAACTGTAGGCACGTTAAAAATAAAAACTAAATTGACCGATCTTGTTATGTCTACTAAGTACGAGTCCCAACATGTCCGGCGCAAATCGTTCGAAATAGATCAGCATGAATTAAGTTACAGATTAGATATTCGCGGCAGACGTGCAGACGAAGCGGAATTTGAAATTATAAAATTTTTGGACAATGCTTATGTAACAGGCACAGACCGTGTTGAAATTCTCCACGGAAAAGGTACCGGAGCGCTCAAGCAGCTGGTTCAAGGAATTTTAAGAAACAATCATTCGGTAAAAAATTATTATTTTGCCGATATAGAATACGGCGGTGACGGAATTACAATTGTTGAATTCAAGTAAACTGCATGTTTAAAAAAATACTAATTGCTAATCGCGGCGAAATTGCGCACAGAATAATTAAAGCCTGCCGGGAAATGAATATCGTTTCTGCTGCAATTTATTCCGAAGCGGACAAGAATGCGCTGCACGTTCGCCGTTCCGACGAAGCATACCCGATCGGTCCATCGCCTGCTAATGAATCGTACCTCAACAAAGAAAAAATTATTCAGCTTGCAAAACAAATCGAAGCAGATGCAATTCATCCAGGTTACGGATTTTTATCGGAGAACCCGGAATTTATAAAGATGGTAGAAGATTCCGGAGTTGCTTTCATCGGTCCATCGTCAAAATCTGTTGAAATGATGGGCGAGAAAACTTCTGCAAGAAGATTGATGAAATGCCACAATGTTCCAATTGTGCCGGGCACAACCGAGTCGATCGAAAATTCTGAAGAAGGAAAAAAAATTGCGAAGGAAATTGGCTATCCCGTAATGCTCAAAGCAGCAGCCGGTGGCGGCGGTAAAGGAATGCGAAGAGTTGAAAGCGAATCCGAGTTCGATTCAGCTTATGAAAGAGCAAAGAATGAATCGTTGAAAGCGTTCGGGAACGATGAAGTTTATCTTGAAAAGTTTGTTGAAAATCCGAAACACATAGAAGTTCAGATTCTTGGCGACAAGTTTGGTAACTACATTCATCTTTTTGAAAGAGAATGTTCCGTTCAAAGACGTCATCAAAAAGTTATAGAAGAAGCACCTTCGGTTGCAGTTGATGAAAAGACACGCCGGAAAATTACTCAAGCAGCAATCGATGCTGCAAGAGCGTGTAATTACTTCAACGCGGGAACTATTGAATTCCTGATGGACAAGAATAAAAATTTTTATTTCCTGGAAATGAACACGCGTCTGCAAGTAGAACATCCAGTAACAGAAATGATAACTGGTATAGACATAGTTAAGCAACAAATTAAAATTGCCGGCAACGGAAAATTATCGATTCGTCAGGAAGACCTTAAAATTCACGGTCATGCCGTTGAGTGTAGAATTTATGCTGAAGATGTGGATAATAATTTTGCGCCGTCAACAGGAAAAATAATTCATCATAGATTAACATCGGGGCCCGGGATCAGAATAGACCGTGGAATAGATATTATGAGCGAGGTTCCGATTTACTACGATCCTATACTTGCAAAAGTAATTGCATGGGGGATTGATAGGGAAGAAGCTCTTGCCCGCATGAGACGCGCACTGAGTGAATATCAAATTAGCGGGGTAATCACAAACGTTCCGGCTTTCAACTGGATTTTGCACCAGAAAACTTTTCTTGACGGAACTTTCGACATAAATTTTCTTGATAATGAATTCTTGCCATTGGTTCCAAACAAATGGAAAGATGAATCTGCAAAAGAGTACGAAGAAATTGTGTCTGTACTTTGCGCTTTTATGAAGATGCAAGAACAGCAATCATCGTTTTCTAACAATCATGTTTCTAAAAAGAATAGTTGGAGAGAACAAAACTATGAATGAGTTTGTTGTTACCATAAATAATAATAAATATGTCGTGAAATTTTTACCGAACAACAAGGTGTCTGTAGGAGAAAAAACAATTCCTTTTGATGTTACAAAAATTAACAACAATGCTTTCATACTTAAGTACGGTAACAGGGTTTTCGAAATCACGTCGAATAAAATTTCCAGCGACAAATTCGGTTTGCTAATTGATGGTTGGTACTTCGATGCGACCGTACGAACTCCGTTGCAAGAAACCGTGAATGAATTGCAACAGAACAACGTAAAGGTTAAACATCATTCCAACGTAAAAGCTCCTATGCCGGGGTTAATTCTTAAAATAAAAAAAACAGCAGGCGATGCGGTTAACATAGGTGATTCGATTCTTATACTTGAAGCGATGAAGATGGAAAATGAATTGAGATCTCCATCAAGCGGAATAGTGAAAGAGGTGTTTTATAAAGAAGGACAAAGTGTCGAAAAAGATGTAACCATCATGACAATAGAATAATAAATCTTATTTGCTTTTAGAATACAATTAATTATATTCTTTGCAAAAAATCACTAAACAAGAGGAGGTTGTGTGAAGAAATTAGTTACATTATTCCTGGTTTGTGTGTTCCTTGCTGGCAACACGTACGGCGGCGGTTTTCAACTTAATGAACAAGGAGCGCGCGCTATGGCAATGGCAGGTGCGTTCACAGGTTTAGCAAACGATCCATCTGCAATTTATTTTAACCCGGCTGGAATTACTCAGCTTACAGGAACAAACTTTTCTGTGGGCAGCACAATGATTTTGCCTTTGTCGTCTTATCAGTTTCCGAAACCTTCTACATCTGTAACCGACATGCTGGGACAAACTTTTGCATTAATCAATTTTTATGTTACCCGCCAATTGAGTGATAAAATTTCAGTTGGTGTTAGTGTTAATAATCAGTATGGACTCGGTACAAAATGGGATCCTAGCTGGGCTGGAAAGTATCTTGCGGTTGAAACTTCAGTCAAAACATTTTTCTTCACTCCGGTTATTGCTTTCAAGGTTACGGATGACTTGTCGGTCAGTGCAGGTCCCACAATTGCTCTTGGATCTGTAAAGATTGCACGTAAAGTTCCAAATGCAGTCAATGCATTAGCACCGGATTTTATGTTGACAATGCAAAGCAACACAGCTACAGCAATCGGATTTACTGCGGGCATTTTGTTTAAACCAACCAAAGAATGGCAATTCGGTTTGAGTTACAGAAGTCAATCTAAGTTTAATTTTACTGGAACAGCTACAAGCAATCCTGCTTCATTCACTTTTATTCATCCTGTCTTGAAAGTGCCTGTAACAGTTCCCTGGCCTAATGGAAGCATTTCTGCTCCGTTGACTACGCCTCAAAGTGCAACCTTTGGAATTGCATATCTACCGAACGATCAGTGGACTGCAACATTTGACTTTCAATTTGTCGGGTGGTCATCGTATGATAAATTATCAGTAACGTTTGACAACTATAATCCTGCTAGCCCTACTTTCACTGGATCCAGTACACAATCGACACCAAGAAATTATAAAAACACTTTTATTGTTCGTCTTGGTTTCGAATATAAAGCAACCGAAAATTTTGCATTACGTTTCGGTGCTTTGTATGATCGAAATCCTGTTGAGGACAAGTACGTTGAACCGACATTACCGGATGCAGATCGCTTTGGTTTGAATATCGGCTTTGGTGGAAAATTAAGTGATCATTTATCTGTTGATATAGCTTATATGTTCTTAAGTTTTGCAGACAGACAAATTAGCAATTCAGTTTTTGGATTTAACGGTACATATACTAATCAGGCTCATTTGTTCGCACTCAATTTGAATTATGGTTTATAATTTAAAATCTTTTTAGAGAGGCCGTCTCAAAAGTAGTTTATCAATAAGTGAACTTGTCTGCTGCTCTCTTTGTTACTCAAGGCGAAGCGGGGCAAGCAGGTAGTGAAAACCTACCTATCCGGTTAGGCAGGTTTGTTGAATCTGAGCTATTAGCACTGTCTAAAGTACTTTTGAGATGGACTTTTTTTCATTATCAATAACTCGAACGATTTAATCATGGAGGTTTAATGTACAAAAAAATAATACTGGCACTCCTAATTTTGATTTCTGCGTCCTATATTTATGGAAGCGGATTTCAGTTAAACGAGCATGGTGCTCGTGCAATGGCAATGGCAGGGGCTTTTACTGGCTTAGCCAACGATCCATCTGCAATATATTTTAACCCAGCTGGAATTACTCAATTAGATGGACTGAATTTTTCTGCCGGCGTAACATTAATTGCACCTAAGTCAACATTCAGAGGTCCTAGTCCTGCTATTACAGAATACAAAATGAAGGATCAACTTTTTACACCGATAAATTTTTACGCTACTTACCAAATTTCTGATAAATTATTTGCTGGAGTGAGCGTTAACAATCAATACGGGCTTTCAACAGAGTGGGATAATAGTTGGGTTGGGAGAGAGCTTGCGATTAGAACCGATTTGAAAACTTTTTATTTTACACCTGTCGTTGCTTACAAAGTATCGAATAATTTTTCAGTTAGTGTTGGATTAATCTTTGCAACTGGAAAAGTTGAACTGAGCCGTTATACAGATTTTTCTCCGCTAACAGGAGAAGCAAAAATTACACTGAACGGCACCGGCAATGCCTGGGGTTACACGGCAGGGGTCCTTTATAAACCGTCGGAGAAGTTTTCTTTGGGTTTATCTTTAAGAAGCCAAACCAAATTTAATTTCGATGGAACAGCTACATCGAACGGACCGGCGGCGCTTCAAAGCATGCTACCAAGCGGCGGAATCTCGTCGACAATAACTACACCGCTAAATATAACTTTTGGTATTGCTGTAAAACCTGTTCATAAATTAGTTGTTGCAGCCGATTTCCAATATGTGGGTTGGTCGAGCTACGATAAACTTTCAGTTAATTTCAAAAATGCTAATCTTCCCAATTTAGTTTTGGTGAGGGATTACCAGAATACTTTTATCATCCGTCTTGGCGGTGAATATCATCTCTTCACCAATCTTAAAGTAAGAGGTGGATTGTTGTACGATAAAAATCCGGTGAAAGATGAATTGCTTGATCCAACGTTACCGGATGCAAACCGGCTTGGCATCAACATCGGCTTCGGTTATAATTTGAGCAATAACGTCTCTGTTGACTTAGCATATTTCTTTCTTCGCTTTAGCGAAAGAACAATTACAAACTCACAGATTAGTTATACAAAAGGATTTGCGCCTTTCAACGGTACATATAATTCTTACGCAAATCTATTTGGCCTAAACATTTCATATAAATTATAGTGGAGTAGTAAGATGATAAAAAACATATTTAAGATCATAACACTTTCTGTTGTTCTCGGAGTATTCGTTTTCGTTGGATGTGAAGACAGAAGCAACCTTACTGCACCAACTCCGCCAAGTACGGGCAATGTTTCTCTTTCCAGCTTTGTTACGATCGGAAACAGTTTGACTGCAGGGTATCAATCCGGTTCGCTATTTCAAAGTGCGCAGAAGTATTCATTTGGAAATCAGATTGCGATGACTACCGGAGCCAAATTCGAGCAACCGCTAATCAGCGATCCGGGTTTCGGAAAGAGAATAGAAGTTGCTTCTGTTTCACCTTTTGCACTTAAAGATAATACTGCACAGGGACAACCAGCCAACATAAATCTTCCAACGCCGTACAACAACTTAGGTGTTCCCGGCGCTTTCGTTTACGATATTTTGAATACTACGGCTAAGGAAAATAGTTATACTGCTCAAGTTGGTGTGACAAATCCGCTGTTCGATGTAATACTTAGAGGTAAAGGATCAGAATTCCAGCAAGCAAAAACTCTGAAACCGACACTTCTGAGCTGCTGGATAGGTGCTAATGATGTGTTAGGATACGCAACTTCCGGCGGAACTAATCCGATTACAGACCCGCTGGTCTTTGGATTTTTGTACGGAAAGCTTGCAGATAGCTTGGCATCTTTGAATACTAAAGTTGTAGTTGCTACAATTCCTGCTGTTACGGCAATTCCTTATTTTACAACTGTTCCTGCTGCGCTCAAAGATCCTTCAAGCGGCGCTATAATTCAACTATACGGACAGACCACAACAGGAGTTCGTGTTTTAGTACCGGGACAAGATTTACTGACTTTAACAGCATCTACTGTTCTGTTAAGTGCAACCGGAACACCTACAGGAGTTGGACTCTCATCTGCTAATCCTATTCCCAACAAGTATGTTCTTGATAAGGATGAAGTTGCAAAAGTTGCTAATACTATCGCTGCATATAATCAAGTGATATCCGGAGCTGCAGCTGCCAAAGGATTTGCTTTGGTTGATGTTTACACAATTTTCAACGGCATTGCCGCAAACGGAATTACGTTTGACGGACTACGGCTTACAACAGCATTTGGAACCGGCGGGCTATTTAGCCTGGACGGTGTTCATCCGACAAGTGCAGGCTACGGTGTTGTTGCCAATGCATTCATACAAACTATCAATGCAAAGTTTGGAGGTACTATTCCTTTAATAAACGTATCAACAATTCCTGGTAGTATTGTTTTAGCAAAGGGTTATAAAATGAGCAAGTACGGAATACCGATAATTCCGCCCGGTACTTTGGATCATGTTTTGTTTTAGTAAATTAGGGATGACAACTGTCGTCCCTTTTTTAATTTAGCAGGACAGAAATGAAAAAATATTTTGCTTTGGCAATTCCATTTCTTTTGTTTGCGTGTTCTTCGTCGGAACAGACTACAAAAGAAAATCAGAATAAAGAACCGCAAATATATGTCTTCGACGATGTTAGTAAAGTTGATACAATCGGAACAGACACAACAAAAGTTGAGAGCAAAGAATTTCAACCCTTAATTCAAGAAGAACAGAAAACAGAATTGCCGCAGCCTTTGCTAACTTCCGGGAAATTTATTGTGCAAGTAGGTGCTTATTCAACTAGAGAACGAGCGCAAGCTTTTGTTAACGCAAACCAATCGAAGATTCAGCAAAAAATGGAAATATCATACAATGAAAGAGTTAAGCTGTTTGTTATTCAACTATCACATTTTTCCAAGAGAGAAGATGCAGAAAAAGTAAAGGATAATATCCGTCAAATACCGGCATTCAAAGATGCTTTTATAGTGATCGGTGAAGAAACAAAATGAATCCGTTCTATCAGAATCTGTTAATTACTTCACTCATGCTGCGCAAGTTTGGTACTTAACAAAAGAATTTTTGTTGTTTAAAGAAAATACTCGTTTTACAGTTATTTTTTTTCGTTGTAGATCAAACCTTGCCTAAGGTGAGCTACTTCACTTTTCCTTGTTTACATTTTTGGAATAGGAGGATTTCTCGGTTATCATAGTAGAAAGAGTAGCGGCAAAATCTATCAAGAAACATCGTTCATATTGTTGCATATTCATGAGTTGGTTTATTATCTCTATTTATGATAAATTTAGATTTATAAATGATTTATTAACTTTAGGAGAGTGCGCGTGGCGTTTTCATTAAACAAAATTATGTTGATAGGTAACCTTGGCAATGATGCCGAGACCCGATTCACAACTAATAACCTTTCGGTAACTACTTTTTCTTTAGCCACTTCGCGAAGTTACAAAGGGAAAGACGGAAATTGGGTAAACGAGACTACCTGGCATAACGTAGTTTCGTACAATCTTCCGGATTTCTTCAAAGAAGCTTTGAAAAAGGGGAAGAAGTTTTATATCGAGGGGAGACTCTCGAAGAGAGATTATACAGATAAAGAGGGAATTAAACGATATGTAACTGAAGTCGTTTCGGAGAAATTGATTCCTCTTGAAGGGCGAGAAACCGCTGGCGAGTACCAATCTGAAAAAAACAGTTACGAAACACCGGCGCCAGGCAATGCCCCGGCAGAGGATGAAGATCTTCCTTTTTAATCAGCCTTTGTTTCGCTCCTCGTTTCGACTAAGCTATGCAAGGCGGGTCTGCAAATAAGAAGGCTGAGTAAATTTCTAGTCGACTAGTCTTGGTTAAACTATCAAACCAGGGCAAGCAGCGGCGATGAGATTCAATTGAGATGTTGAACAAAGCGGGATAAAAATTTAGTTGGAATTTGACCGAACTGTTAAATTACTTTTCCTGATAATCTGTTTTCTTTTGTCTGCATTTTTTTCCGGTTCCGAAGTAGCTCTTTTTTCTTTCGATAAGAAAAAATTAAAAGAATTCAAAAAGGAACACAGAATTGTTGGCGGATACATACAACTTCTTCTCGACAATCCGAGGAGACTATTAGTAACAATTCTCTTGTGCAACACAGTTGTTAATGTTGCCGCTTCAATTATTGCAGTGTTAATTGCACTTGAAGTTGCAAGCATGCTGAATATTTCTAAAGAAATTGCTCTGCTAATTCAAATCTTTTTGCTGACCATATTGCTTCTGTTAATCGGAGAGATGACGCCAAAGCTTTGGGCTACGAAATATCCAGAACAATTTGCCAGGATCGTTGCTATACCGTTATACTGGATCGGGATAATTCTTTATCCCGTTTCAAAGATATTGACCGATTTATTGAAAGCGCTCACTTCTAAAATTGATTTCAGCAAATCGAGAACCGCTCTGCATAGTGCCGAGATCAAAGAGCTAGCCGACCTCGGAATTGAGAAAGGAACTATTGAAGAAGAAGAACATGAATTGATACACGGAATTGTATCGTTCAAAACTGTGATGGTACGGGAAGTTATGACACCGCGCGTTGACATTGTTGCAGTTTCTACCGAAGCAAATTTTGAAGAACTCATAAATGTCATAAACGAAACCGGTCATAGCAGAATTCCTTTGTACGAGGATAGTCTGGATAAAATTTTGGGAATAATCTACTCCAAAGATTTATTGCCGTACCTTAAGACACCGGAGCTGCGAAAAAATCTTTCACTCAGAAGCATAGCCAGAGAAGCTCTTTTCATACCGGAGACCAAGATGATCAACGAACTTTTGCATGAATTTCAAGAACGTAACATGCATGTTGGAATTGTTGTTGACGAGTACGGCGGCACTGCCGGTTTGATTTCCCTGGAAGATATTCTTGAAGAAATTGTTGGTGAAATCCGTGATGAATTCGATAAAGAAGAGAATGAAATAACCAAAACCGGAGAGAAAAGTTTTGTCGTTCTCGGAAAAGTTTCTGTTGAACAGCTTAATGAATTGCTCGAAGAAAACTTCTCGTCGGAAAATGACGATTACGATACCGTTGGAGGATTTATATTCAATCAAGCAGGAAAGATACCACAGCAAGGATTTCATTTTACATACAATAGTTATAAATTTACCGTGAAGGAAGTAAGCAACAACCGCGTTAATAAAGTATTGATTGAAAAGATAGAAAGCGAACAAAAATGAAGAAGGGCTGCTTCGTCACCTCAATAGTTGTGTTTACTTTGTTGGTCGGAGTAGCCGTTTATATTTATCGGTATAAAAAAGATTCGGTTAAGGAATTAGCCAAAGATAAAATAATCAACCTGGCATTAAATGAGTTTCATGACAAAATGAAAGACGTAAAACCTTCAATCTATAAAGATTCGTTAAGAGCCGGTATCGACTCGTTTGTTTCTAAAACCGAACGGCTTCCTTTCGATCTGGCAATGAAACAAGTGCAGAATGTTTTAGACGAAACAAGATTTTTTATGCATGACAAGGAAATCGATTCGACCGATTATAATCATTTTAAACAAATTTTAAAGAGACATGAGAGACCAAAGAAGAACTGACATCAAAGTTGGAGTAACAGTAATTATTGGATTGTTTATTTTCCTGTGGATACTTGGATGGGCGAAGAACATAACGGTTAATGCAAATCGTAGGGAAGTGACGGTTGGGTTTGGTTCGGTTGCCGGGCTAAGTGTTGGTGATCCGGTTATGATCAATGGTGTGCGTAAAGGTTATGTTGATGATATCAAACTCGATGGCAACATTGTTACTACAAAACTGAATTTAGATGGAGATATTGTACTCAAAGAAGATGCAAAATTTTCTGTGATGATGCTGGACTTGATGGGCGGCAAAAAAGTTGAAGTCTACCCCGGCATTTCGGCTAATTCGATAAATTACAAAAAAATTCAGCAGGGCGAGTTTGTTGGTGATGTTGCAACATCGATGGCTATGCTCGGTAGTGTTCAAAACGATTTGGTTGAGGTGATAAGACAGGTAAAAATTTCGCTGAATGCGGTTAATCAAACCTTGACAGATCAAAAATTCAACAGGGATCTAAAAACTTCCGTTGCAAATCTTAGCGAGGTAACCGAAAACTTAAATTTGTTGTTAAAGAATAACAGCGGCGAGATAAATAAAATTTTGAAAAGCGGGAACGAGCTGACTAAAAACATAAATGATTTTCTTAAAACAAACCGGGACTCGATCTCGGCTACAATTTCGTCCATCCATGATGTGCTTGTTACCTCGAAAGATTTGCTCTTGAAAGTAAATTCATTCATGGATAAGACAAACAGCGGACAAAACAATCTCGGTAAATTTCTTAACGATCCAGACCTCATGAACGATTTGAAGACTACAATCACGCAGGTAAAAGATCTGACAAAAATTCTTGTAGAGCAGTTGAAATCGAAAGGTGTGGAGGTTAATGCTCACATCTTTTGATGTTCTCGCAAAGATGTTCTCAAAAAAATGAAATAACCGGTAAGCAACATGGTACTTGGAATCGGAATAGATATAATAGAAATTCACAGAATCAAAGAGAGTATTGATAAATTCGGGAGGAGTTTTTTAAGAAAAATTTACACTCAGCTTGAAATAGATTATTCTCTTTCAAGGAAAAACAAGTATCAGCATCTTGCCGCTCGTTTTGCAGCTAAAGAAGCTATCTACAAAGCGCTCTCTTCCGATACAGACAAAGTTTACAGCTGGCACGACATCGAAATATTTAACGAAGTGAACGGCTTACCCAAAGTAAAATTTTACGGTGAACTTAAAGATTATCTCAACGACGGGAAAGAAATAAAAATTTCTATGAGTCATTCGGAAAACTATGTTACATGTGTTGCAATTGTTTATTCAACCAACAGTTCTAAATCCTAAAACTTTCTTGCAAGACTGCTAAGCCATGATTAACCCCATTATACTCTTTGATTGCTTCTAAATGCTACCCTTGCTTTGAACTCGCTGCTGAATGTCTTTCCTGCCCGCTTAAACAAGCAAGGCTTGGCTGGACATTTTTTTGACTCCTTTTTGTCATATTAAATTACTTTTTTTATCCGGTCTTTGGGGTATACCATATTGTCTACTTCGAAACAAAACTAATTCTTTATATTTGCTGTTAAGAAAATAGATTAAGAACAATTGTTTTACTGAAGAAAGGTAAAAAAGGAAGTGTTGAACGGGAAACGAGTTATAGTGGCAATGAGCGGCGGGGTTGATTCCTCAGTCGCTGCGGCGCTTCTTCATCGGCAAGGTTACGAAGTAATCGGCGTAACGATGAAAACGTGGGGATTTATGGAAGTTGGCGGCGCGCCCAAACATGAATCGGGTTGCTGTTCTCTCGATGCAATCTTCGACGCAAAGAATGTTGCAACATCACTTGGCTTTCCACATTATACAGTTGATTTCACGAAAGCATTTGAAGAAGCAGTGATAAACAATTTTATTGAAGAATATCTTAGCGGCAAAACTCCGAATCCGTGTGTAGTCTGCAACAGAAAAATAAAATGGGAAGAACTTCTTAAGAAAGCCGATTCACTCGATGCGAAATATGTTGCCACTGGTCATTATGCAGTTATAGAATACAACCCTGCATCGAATCGTTACTCGATAAGAAATTCGCGTGATCTAAAGAAGGATCAGTCATACGCTCTGTGGGGATTGACGCAAGAAAGCCTGGCACGGACAATTTTCCCTTTAGGCGGATATACAAAAGAAGAAGTTAGAAAACTTGCTCAAGAGTTCGGACTTAAAACAGCGACAAAGCCCGATAGCCAGGAAATATGTTTCGTTGCCGATAACAATTACGAAAGGTTCTTGCGTGAAAGAATTCCAGATACGATCGAGAAAATTGAAGGCGGCAATTTAATTTATCATGGCGAAGTGGTTGGAAAGCACAGGGGGGTTCCATTCTATACTGTCGGCCAGAGAAAAGGTCTCGGAGTTTCATTCGAGAAACCCGTTTACGTTAAAAATATTGATGAAAAGATTAATACAATTGAAATTGCGGACAAAGAAGAACTGCTTGAGAATGTTTGCCATGCATCGGAAATTAATTTTGTAAGCAGAAGCGATCTAAAAAAAGGCGAAATTGTTTTTGGTAAGATTCGCTATAATGACAGAGCAACCCCCGCAGAGATAATTTCTGTTAACGAAACTGAAGTCAAAATAAAATTTTTGGAAGCAAAGAATGCCATTACGCCGGGTCAATCGCTGGTTTTGTACAACGAACAGGGCTACGTGCTTGCCGGCGGAATTATTCAAAAGGATCAAAGTTTTTTGATCTATAAATAAAAAGAAAGAAGTTGTCTCAAAAGTACCTGTTTAATCTAAAATAGAACCCGGGTACCACGAATTAAACAGATAGATTTTCACAGATTTATTTTTTGATAAATTACTTTTGAGCCAGCCTCTTTCTTCTTGACCACTCTTAGTTTATTCCCATCTCTTCTCTAATAAGGGAAACATCTACCCCCAGACCATTGGCAACAGCTTCGCCCAACTCTATGTCAACTCTGAACCAGTGACAAAGTTGCCGATTAATTATTTTATCTCTCATGGGACCCTCGATTCCATTC
>CAZQQC010000068.1:0-15843 GCA_964595365.1 uncultured Melioribacter sp. | reverse complement strand
TGCTTGTACTTCGCTTTATTCATGGAAATGCAACAGCAATCTACAGCCCGACTGCGAGTGCGGCAATTTCCGACATAACGACAAAAGAAAATCGCGGGGTAAAACTTGGTCTGTATTCTTCGGTTCAAGGAATCGGTCAAACACTCGCTCCAATGGCCGGCGGATTTTTAATAAGTTCTTTCGGTTTTCGTATTCCATTTTTGATAAGTGGAATATGTGCCGTTACCGGTTTATCATTCATTTGCTTGCTAAAATATTCTTCTCCGAAAGTATTTAAAAAAAATATCCGGAAATATTTTATCAGCGGAATTCAAGAAGTTATTGCTAACAAAAACATTCTGTTAACAAGTTTAGTTGTTGCTTCACAAATGATTGTCGTTGGAGGATACTACGGTTTCTTGCCGATCTATGCTTCGGAAAACCTCAAACTCGATGCTTGGCATATCGGAATCATTTTCGGAATACAATCAATTACGACTTTGCTTGTACGTCCTCTCATGGGAAAAATTTCAGATACTTTTGGAAGAAAACCCTTAATCATCATTGCGCTATTTTCAAGTTCAATACTTGTTTCTTTACTGGCGCATATGAACAGTTTTGTTGTTCTATTATTTTTCGGTTGCGCTTGGGGTTTAGCAGCTTCTGTTGTTTCTTCTGTTGCTGCAGCTTTTGTGACCGATCTCTCTAAAAAAGAAAATTACGGCGCAGCTCACGGAACGTTTGGAACTATCTACGACATCGGAGAGGCAAGCGGACCGATTGCTGCCGGTTTTTTACTAAGTAAATTTGGATTCAGCAGCATGTTTTCAATTCTTGCAGCACAACTTTTATTTTTCACCATAATCTTTTCACTCACTAAGTTCAAAGGTAAAATCGAAAATGAAATCCAGATTGTTTAAAACTGTTATTGCATTATTGTTCATCTCTCTTTTGTTCGCTAGATGCGGAAAAAAATCCTCCAACGAAGTTGTTGTTTATACTTC
The DNA here is from genome assembly GCA_964595365.1 of uncultured Melioribacter sp. Classification (GTDB taxonomy): domain Bacteria; phylum Bacteroidota; class Ignavibacteria; order Ignavibacteriales; family Melioribacteraceae; genus Fen-1258. The sequence continues at coordinate 14,860 of CAZQQC010000068.1, read as the reverse complement.
AGTCGATCAAGTTTTCACCGAACCTATTTTGAAAGACTTCGAACAGAAAACGGGAATAAAAGTTAAACCGGTATTCGATACCGAAGAAACAAAAAGTACCGGCGTTCTTAATAGATTGATTGCGGAAAAAGATAATCCTCAGTGCGATGTTTTCTGGAGCGGCGATCCGGTGCGGAATATTATTTTAAAGAATAAAAACATCACACAAAAATTTATTCCGCAAAACGGAATAGGCATTGCGAACGAGTTCAAAGATTCTTCCGGTTATTGGATCGGGTTCTCTTCTCGCTCAAGAGTTTTATTGTACAACACAGATCTTGTAAAACCTGAAGAAGCGCCGTTATCTATCTATGACCTTTTAAATCCGAAATGGAAAGGCAAATGTGCAATCGCAAATCCGTTGTTCGGCACCACTTCATTTCAAATTGCGTCGTTGTTTGCTACTTTCGGTGATGAGAAAGCGAAGCAGTTCATGAGCAACCTTAAAAAAAATAATGTTGTTATTGCGACAAGCAACGGCGATGTGAAGAAAAGAGTTTGCGATGGAGAAGTTTATTTCGGATTAGTAGATACCGATGACGGGAACGAAGCTTTGAAAGAAGGCAGTCCAGTAAAAATGGTTTTCCTAGATCAAGAAAATCTTGGTTCTTTGGTAATCCCCAATACTCTTTCACTAATTAAAAATTCTCCCAACAATGAAAACGGGAAAAAATTTATCGAGTATTTGCTTACCCCGAAAGTTGAAAAAAAACTTGCCGAATCATGCGCACAGATGCCGCTCTTAAAATCTACAGGAAATATTTCCGGCATTACAAATGTGAACAATATCCGTTCGATGAAAGTGGATTATTCATTGACCGCAAAGAAACTTGAAGAGATTCAAGACTATCTGAAAGAATGGTTGAAATAAATTGTTGATGGAATATTCATTTCGGAAAGAAGTTGTAAATGGCATAACCAAAAAATGAAAATAATTTCCAAAATTATACTGTTTGTTATAGTAGCGGTTGGTTTTCTTCCTATCGTATGGATGTTTTTCGATTCGTTCATTATCAAAAATCATTTTGCATTTGATAATTATTTATTGCTTCTGAAAGATTCGAACAACCTCATTTTGCTTCTCAACAGCTTTGTAATAGGAATACTTACGGTTGTTATTTCGCTTCTTATTGGAATACCGGTCTCTTTTTTCCTCGCAAGAACGAATATCCCGTTCAAGAATATTTTTTTTACCGCATTCCTTATTCCGATTTTTATTCCGCCGTATATTTATGCCGTTGCGTGGAAAAATATTTTAGGAAAGCACGGAATATTAGATAAACTTTTTTCGCAAAGTGAAATCACAACCGCATTTATCAATTCAATAGCCGGTGCTGCTTTCGTTCTTTCGCTTGCGTTTCTTCCGATAACGATTTTGTTTTTAACGAACACATTAAAAAATGCAGATCAAGCAACTGAGGAAGCAGCACAACTCGAGGCGGGAAAATTCAATGTCTTTTTACACATTACGCTTCCATTGATAAGACCGGCAATTCTCTCAAGCTCAATTTTAATTTTCGTTCTTTCGATCTCCGAATTTGCTGTACCGATGTTCTTAGGTGTAAACGTCTTCACAACCGAAATTTTTACCCGGTTCTCGGCATTCTATAATTACGGTTACGCAGTTGCGCTTTCCGTTCCTTTAATTCTAATTACACTCTTAATAATGTTTTTTGAATACCGGCAATTGCGATTTATATCCTTTTCAAACAGCGATAATAATTTTCAGCGGTCGAAACCGGTTGAGCTTGCCGGAAAGAAAATTCCGGCGGTGCTGTTTCTTACAGCTATTATTTTTTTTCTTGTATTTCTTCCGCTCGGAATTATTTTTTATAATTCATTTCCGTTAACCTCGTATTCGAAAGCGTTCAACTCTGCCGAAGATGGAATTATTATTTCTCTTTTCAATTCTCTCGTTGGTGCATTGCTTATTACCGCATTCGGATTCATGTGTGCATTTCTTGCCGTAAGAAAAAAGAAAAATATTTTCGATTTGATGCCAATGCTGGTGTTCGCTGTCCCGAGTGTAATTCTTGGCATCGGTCTAATTCAATTATGGAACAGAGGAATATTTGCAAATATTATTTATAACACATTTTTGATTGTGCAAATCGGTTATCTCGCAAAATATTTAATAGTCTCTACACGGTTGTTTTCAAATTCGCTGAAACAAATTCCGGAATCGGTTGAAGAGGCAGCGGTGATTGACGGTGCGAATCAGTTCCAAATATTCCAAAAAATTATTTTACCATTGCTTACACCTACAATCTTCATTTCCATTATTATCTCACTAATATTTTGTTTCGGTGAACTCGCTTTGACTATAATTGTTTATCCAGCCGGAGGTGCAACCTTGCCGATACGACTATTTACGATCATGGCAAACAGTCCGGAAAATGTTTCTTCGGCGATGAGCATAATTCTCCTTATACCAATCATGATTTCAGTCTTTTTACTTTTTTCTACTTCAAAAGCATTTACAAAAAAAATCGGAGAACTATGAATTTCCTTTTACTGTTCTTTTTCTCAATCCTTTTATCGGTTGAAGCTTTTGCTCAATCGTAAAATGAAAATAGAATTATTAATGCTGTGTGTGGTGTTCCGCCGATCATAAACGGCAATCTTGATGAACCATGCTGGTCAAAAGCGGCGGCGATTTCAAATTTTACACAGCGTGAATTAAAAGAAGAAGAACCAGCCACTGGAAAAACAGAAGTGAAAATTCTTTACGACAATGATAATCTCTACATCGGAGTTTGGTGTTATGATTCCGATCCGATTATATTGTATGCTTAATCTAATTTCTCGTTTTGTGAATTGATATCCCGAAGGGGTATTAGGTGTTCCGTTGAGATCAGTTACTGATGTCAATTCATGATTTCCTAGATAGTACTTGAAAAATCATAGGCATAAATAAAATAACGTATAATGCTGATACTACAATTCCACCGGCAATGCTCATGCTTAAATTTTTCCAGAACGTAGATTCATTACTAAGTATGAAGGGAATTAATGCAGCAAAAGTAGTTGCAGTCGTAGTTAGAATCGCACGGAGACGGGCTCTTGATAAATCCATAATCTCTTTCACCGTGAAAAACTTACAATTCTTTGCTAAATAATTTATGAGAACAATCGAATTACTTACACATAATCCCAATAACAATAACATTCCTGCGTAAGCCCCTCGCTCAATATTAAAATTACAAAGCCAAAACAAAAACACAGACCCCACCAGCGCAAACGGTATCGCTGTAATTATTATAAATGGTTTTTTGAACGATTCAAACAAACTTGAAGAAATCATAAAGATAATTAAAACCGAAGCACCAAATACTTTTAGAATATCGGTCTCGTCTTTTTCTGAAAAAATAAAACTGAACTCAGTGCGTTTAATATTGTATCCTTCAGGTACATGCATGGATGCTAAAGATGCTTCCAAAAATTTATTTCCATATTTGTACGGGCCCTTAAATTCAAAACTTACGTTGCGGGTATACTGCTGATCTTCTCTATTTATTGAAGAGAGAACTTTTCTTTCCTCAAATGTAATAACGTCATTAATCTTAAGTTTTTCATTTCCGGTTTCATTGATAATCAGATTTTCCAAATCTGTTAATTGAATATTGTTATAGTTAGAAAATTTAATCCGGTAATCAACTTCCTCGTTATTTATCCTGAACCTTTTGTAATCAAGATTTCCGCCTGTGTTTTTTGCTATTATCGAAAATAGCCGATCAATAGAAATATTATAGGCAGCTAATTTATCTCGATTAATTTTTGCAACAATCTCATATGTTTCTTTAGACCAAAAAAATGCCGATCTATCTATATCAACATTATCAATTCTTGGATTTCTCTTTATTTTATCACGAAATTGTTCGGCGATGGCTTTTACACGTTCGTAATTGAATCCCCTAACAGTTACATTGAACATATTGCTTGAACCGCCCCCTGCATTAGAGAATCCCGGACCAAATCCATAAACATAAGAATCGACGCCGCCCAAACGCGTTATGTAAACAGTAATATAATTTTTGAGAATAAATGGAAATGACGAGTTTGATTGTTTTGGTGTAAATTCAATCTTCAAGGTTGCCGTTTCTTCATCATACACATTTGCAATTACAGTTTTTATATTTTTCTTGTAAGCCAAAATTTCATTCTCAAGATCTTTGCATAGTTTATTAATTCTATCTATTCGATTTCCGTTAGGCAATTCTAAACGAATATAAATGTATGTTTCTTCACCGTACTGCCAAATCTCCCCCCGCGATACATGATTGAAAAATAAATTCAAAGTACCCCCGAATGCATAATTCACATAAGGTTTTATGTCTTGGTAAATTTCAGAATCAAAAATAGAATTATAAAATTCCCCGATAATTGGTGTTCCAATTTTATTTGGAATTAGCCATACTGGTAATCCAATCACAAATATTAGGCATGCGATACCGAGCTTCTTCCGTTTAATTATTACCGATGCAAGAAATGTATATGCTTTGCTTCCTAAATATGCAAATCGTATAAATGTTATATCTTGCCTTTTATCATGATATGTATTTTTAAAAAGGAGGGGAACTACTGAAAATGAAACGATCAACGAAGCAAATAGAGTTGATCCGATTCCCAGTGCAAATTGTTCAAAATATAATTTTAGTTCACCGGTCAAAAAAACCAATGGGATGAAGACTGCTATAATTGTAAACGTCGACGAAAATAATGGCGTAAATATTTCTCTTGTAATAATCGTGAGTCTTTTTAATCCCCTTCCATCATAGTGCTTATCAAGATAGTCAAGAACTACAATAGAGTTATCAACTTTGAATCCGAATCCAATTATAAAACTTGCAATTGTAATAATGTTCAGCGATAGACCAAACACAAAGAATAATATGAACGAAAATAAAAAAGAGAATATTAATGATATGAGAATAATGAAAGGATACTTAACTTTTCTAAAAATAAGTAAAATAACTAAGAATATAATAATTACAGAGTATAAACCGTCCCGATACAATTCATCAAGGTCCTTCGATATCTCTCTACTTTTATCTATTTCTTTAATAAAACTATAATCGGGCGGAAATTTTTTTGCGAGATTGGAAATTGCTTCGTCAACGGCTTTTGCAACGACAAGTGTATTTGCCCCGGGCTCCTTAGTAATATTTATAGTAACTGCTTCCTTTCCATTAATCCGGTAATAATTACGGGGTTCTTCGAAATCATCAATAATTTTTGCAATATTCCTAATCCGTACGGTCTGATTATTGGGCAATACTTTAACAACCTGTTCTTGTATTTCTTGGGGATTTGTTATTTCGTTATTGACCTTCAGATAGATTTGATTATTATCCTTTTCAATTTTACCGGCAGAGATAATTACCTCGGATTCCCCAACGGCTTTGCTAATTTCTTCATTGGTTATACTAAGAGCGCGCACTTTATTATAGTCTAAAATAATTTCTATTAGCCGGTCGGATCCGCCCCAAATTCCAACATTTGAAACGCCGTCAATTGCTTTCAATGGGAGAAGTACATTTGTAATTAAATATTTTCTCACTTCATTTGCCGACCTGTTTGATGAAAACGAGTAAGTCAAAAATCCCTGTAAGTTCTCAAAATCTTTTGGCACATAAGGAGAAACATACGGAGGTGATATTCCCGTCGGAAGCTCTGATTTGAGTGTTGAAAGTTTTTCGTTTATTTCTATTCGCGCAAAATTAATATCAGTCGAAGGATGAAAATCGATCGAAACATTTGCTGCTCCAACCGACGATGTAGAAGAAATTTTCTTTACTCCGGCAATTGTTGCAAGTTCCGATTCAATCGGGGAAGTTAAATAAGCCTCTACCGCTTCCGGCGATACGCCAGGCCATGATACAGATATAGATAATTTTGGATACTCAACATGCGGCGTTAATTCAATTGGAAGATTTATAGCTGATAAAATTCCAATAACTAAAACACCGAGAAAGAACATCAGCGTTGTTATCGGGCGCGAAAGGAAAATGTAAAATATCTTTTTCAATCGTGAATGATTTACAAAGTGTGCTGTTAATGTTTCATTACTTAAAAGTTTTTTAAACGAGAACCCTTTATTTAATTACTCTCACTTTTGCATCATGTGCTAATGTATATTGCCCTTCCACAATTACATTTTCGCCAGGTTCTACACCGTTCGAAACTTCAATAAAATTGTCGTTCTGTTCTCCCATTTCAATATATTTCCATTTAGCTAAACCTTCTTCAACTACGAACACTAATGGTCTCTTGTCTCTAACAAGCAATGCCTCTTTAGGTATAAGAACTCTGCTTTGTAAGTTATTGGATTCGATAAATACTTTTACGAACATTCCCGGCTTTAACTTACTCGAACTATTCTGAATTTGAATAGTCACCTTGCATGTTTTTGTTTCCTTGTCAATGTAGGGACTAATGTTGACTACTCTGCCTTTGTATGTTTCTCCTGTTAACGACGGTATTTCAATTTTAGCGATGTTTCCTGTCTTAATTTTTGTCACTTCACTTTCTAAAACTCCAACATCTATTTTAATCGTGTTCGTATTAAATAACTTACAAAGCTTTTGTCCAGTATTTATTCGCTGTCCCTTTACTAAATCAAAATCTCCTACTACTCCATTGAACGGCGCAGATATTTTTGTATACTCATAATTCAGCTTGGCTCTTTTGTAAGCGTTGATTGCGGTTGTTAGTCCGCTTTTATTCTGAATAACTTCTTCTCTCTTGGCGCCGGTAAAAATTAATTTCATATCTAATTCGTCTTTAAGTTCATCGTATTTTGATTCATCAATTTTGCCTTCGATACGGTCTTTTTCAAGTTTTTGAATTTGTTCCTGTATCTCTCGAACTTTAGTTCCATTCAGCGTGTCGTGAAATGCTTCTCTCAATAAAAAACCGTACTCAACTTTAGCGTCGGTAACTTTCACTTTTGTATCGTTAACCGCTATTTCATATTCTCTATCATCTAATCCTACCATCAATTCCCCTTTATTAACATATTTCCCTTCATAAATATTCAGTGTATTTATTATTCCGCTGATGTTGGATGTTATTTCTAATTCTTCTGCAGCACGTACAACCCCGTTTGCATTTATATATAAAATTAGATTGCCCTTAATTATTGGTTTAGTCTTAACATCGAAAATGATTTCATCGAGTTTGCCATAATTTATTTTAGCTTCTTCTCCTGAAACTGATTGTTTTGGACCGTCGAATAGAAAAAAATAAACTATTATGCAGATCAATAAAACTAAAATACTTACTGCGTGCCAAAATTTTATCTTCATCTTTCCCACCAAAGAATTAATCAATAATTAATTGAATTATCGTTTATCTACTTATTTATATACGCTTCTTTTCCGAACTTTTTTCTTGAATATCTTTCCATATATGTGTATAAAACTGGAATTATCGTTAGTGTTAAAAATGTAGATGAAAGCAACCCTCCAACAACTGCCAGAGACAAAGAAATTCTAAGTTGCGTTCCCGCTCCTATGCCTATCATCATTGGTATCATTCCAAATACAACGGTAAATGTGTTCATCACAATTGGTCTAAATCGATCATGCCCGGCAGCAACTATTGCATCGTGAATTGATAGACCCTCTTCTCTCTTTCTCATGATAAATTCAACTTTAACAACAGCATCGTTGTCTGCAATACCAACTAGGATTATCAGACCTAACAATGAAATTATGCTTATGCTCTCTCCAAAAATATAAAGTGTTAATATACCGCCGATAAGTCCAAGTGGTACTGAAAATAAAATTACAAATGGGAAGAGCAAGGATTCGAATTCCGACGCCAGCACCATATACATCAATAAAACGGAGATTACCAAAGCAATATATAATGATGAAAATGCATCTGTGATTTCTTCATTTACTCCGCCAACTAATATTGTTTCATCATGGATTTTTGGTAAACCTGAAATAACTCTTTCAATCTTCTTAACAACATTATCCAAATTAGCGTTTACTATTGATGCATAGACGTATAGAGTTCGGGATTGATCTTCTCTCCAGATCTCGCTATAGTTATTTTCGAATTTATAGTCTACCAAATCCTTTATCTGAACTTTTGTATTTCCATTCTGAATATAATTTTGTAGAACAGTTTGTATGTCGTTCCTATCATTTTCCGGCGTTCTTAAATTAATGCCTATCTTCTTATCGAAATCGGAAAAGTAAGTTGCAACACTTCCCTTTACCATATTCATTACTTGTTCCGCGACCAAACTCACATCAACAGCATATGCCAAACATTTTTCGCGGTTAATTTTTATCGAAAATTCTGGAGATTCTCTATCCAGACCTATACGAATATCTTTAATGCCTTCAAATTTTGCTTCATTGATTTTCTTTACAATTTGTTCTGCTTTTGAAAACGCTTTATCCAGATCTTTATTTTTGATCTTGACAGCTATATCGTTATCGGAAGGATTAATCAGCATCGTGTAGGAATTTTTTACATCTTTGAATCCGTATTTTATACCTGTTAACCCGCTTAAAATTTTTCTCAAATTATTCTGTACGTCATAATAATTTTCATATGAATCGAGTTTAACATTGAAATTTGTTTTATTGACCGTAATCTGTTCTTTATTCATAAAATCAAATTCATTTACGCGACCTATATTTGATACTAATCCTTTTACGTGAGGTATAGAAAGTACGGCGCTTTCTATTTTGGAAGTTAATGCAGCATTTCCTTTCAACGAGGTACCTGCCGGGTACTCAAATTCAATAATGAATTCTTCCTGAGCGCCTTTGGGTATAAATTCTTTTTTCATATTCATTGTTGCAAGTATAGTCAATGCGCTTAAACCAAGAGTAATTGCTATCACTGTCTTCTTATTTTGCAGAGACCACTCTAACAATATTTCATATTTTTCGATCAAGTATTCCATCATTCTGTCTACAATTCTAAAGAAAAATTCCAGTTTCTTCCTCAAGAATTTTTCTGTTTTCATAAAGACAATGGCAAATACAAAAAGCAATGATCGAAAGATCATTTTAAACGGGAGTTTAATCCAATAAAAAATTCTCTCGAATATATTTTCCGAAGATGGATGATTAATTACAAAAAATCCCTTGTCATACTTTTGGGGATCATTAAATATTTTAAAACTTTCGCGTGAATCCAGCATTGGTATTAAAGTGAGAGCCGTAATAATTGATGCCGTAAGCGCAAATGCAATTGCAAGCGATTCATCTCCGAATAACTCACTTACAATTCCGCGTATAAATATTAACGGCAGAAATACAGCTATGGTTGTTAAAGTAGATGCAACCACTGGCATTGCAACTTCTTCTGTTCCTTTTAAAACTGCGACCCTATTTGGAAACCCCATATCCCTGTATCGTGTATTATTCTCTATAACTATAATGGCATTATCCAGCAGCATTCCAACTCCCGCTGCAAGTCCTCCTAATGATATAATATTAAAATTTATTTTGAATAAATAAAGAAGTAAGATAGTTATTGCCAAAGATGCGGGTATCGTTATACCGATAATTAAAATGTGCCTTATACTCGCAAGGAAAAAGAACAGCACAATCACTGCAAGTATGCCACCGTAATAAATTTCCTGCTTAACGTTTGAAATCGCATTTTCTATAAATCCGGATTGATCGGATACTACCATCAAATCATAGTCCGGATACTCTTTACGTAAAGATTCTATAGCTTTTCTCACTGCTTCAGCTATTGTTACCGTATTTGCATCAGGCTGTTTATAAATTAATATTCCAACGGCTTCGCTTCCGTTATAGCGCGTTAATCCTTCTCTCTCTTTAAAATTTTCTTTCGTTGTTGCAACATCTTCAATCAGTATTGAACTGCCGTTCCTGTTCCTTCTTATAACCGTCTTTTCAATATCTTTTACATTTTTGTATTCACCGAGTGTTCTTAAAGAGTATCTAAATAATCCCTTCATTATTGTGCCGGCAGGTAAATTTAGATTTGATGATTTAAGTGCATTTGCAATATCGGAATAAGTTAGATTTAAAGAACTAAGTTTTACAGGATCTACTCGAATTAAAATTTCTCTTTCAAGGCCTCCTGTAATAACGGCTTGTGCTACTCCTTCAATTTGCTCAAGACGCCTTTTAAATACAACTCTTCCTGCTTCTTTAAGGTCTATCAATCTTTGAATATCTTCTTGTGGGGAATCGTGGTCAATGTATTCACTACTTTTATCTTGTTGCCTGATACTTGATGCCTGGTGCTCGGTATTGGTATAAGTGGAAGCCAATACTAAAGTCATTATCGGAGACGACGATGGGTCTGAACGAATAATCGTTGGCTTACCAGCTTCGCGTGGTAATGAAAAACTCATATTGTCAAGCTTCTCCCTAAGCGATAGAAGTGCAAACTTCATATCAGTCCCCCAAACAAAATCAATCGAGATTACCGAGATTCCTTCCTTAGAAACCGAAGTTACCTTTTTTACTCCCGGTACGGTCGCCGCTGTTGATTCAAGCGGTTCTGTAATTTGTTTTTCTACTTCTTCTGGGGTGGCATTGAGAAATGTTGTTTGAACAATTAGATGAGGAATGTTTACATTTGGTAAAAGATCAACACCGAGCTTAGTAAAAATAAAAGCACAAAGTAATGCAACAGCACAAAAGAAAACTGTTATTGTTATTGGCCGGCGAATACTTGTTGAGCTTAATGACACCGAAATGATTTTCCCGAAACAATTAACGATATATTAATTATTAACATATTAATATTTTGTTTGGAACTTTGCAAGAGTATGCCTCGGCTAACGCAGAACGAGAGATATTACTTCTTATACTAAAGTAATAGAGTTTGCTTAAATGCCTTACAGCCACTCAATGCTTCCTCAACCGGACAGTAGTGATAAATGTTATAACTTATTTACTGCGCTTCCGTAGGTCCCGAAAGGATAGATGCTTTATTATTGTCACTTAGGGTAATATTATTTATATAACGAATAACTTTTCGAAAAGTTCTTGTTATGCGTCCAGTATAATCCCCCAGCAACTCTTCTGCAAATACAATTTTTCCTTCTTTGTTAACAAATAAACATATACCCTCAGATGTGTTTGGAGTAATACTTTTTATAAAAGTAGTATTTATTTCAACTCGCAAATTTTTTTTATATCCTAGAGTTTCTAACGCACTAATAAAATTTTGGTCATTTTTACCCAAAAAAACAATTGGTTTTTGCTCTACTGTATAACTGTGATACTAATTCTTAAACCAAATAGCGAGAATAGAAAGAAGACATTTCCCGCACGATTTTTCAGGTTTAGTAAAAATTAACACTCCAACATTTAAATTTTTATCTTTAGTAAGATTTATTTTGTTGATAGAAATTAACAAGTTCTTTGGAAGAGAAAAGCCTTCTAAGGAATCAACCGGTATATTTATTTTTTCAATATTTGAGAATTTATTATCGGAACATTCTTTTAATTTAAGACGGAGATTTAAATTGACAGCAGTAATCAGAATTATTCCGCCTATTAATATTAATTGAGGATAATTCCTTTTTATATAAAAAAATATTTTTTTCACTTTTAATCGATATTCAAAAACTACAATTGATAACAATAAATTTCAGGAAAGGGGGAAAGTTGAATACCATAAAGTCTTTTATTTTTCTCATCATAGGTTATAGAAAACAATTTACGATCAAGAATAAAAACATCCAGTAATTCGCCTTGCATATTAAAAACATGTATTTCCTTTCCTTCAAGTTGATTTCCTTCAAAAGGAAGCCCTACAAATAACGCAAATATTTTATCGTTAGTTAACGCAACATCACCGTATCCCATAATCGCGTTTTTCGGATCGATAACCATTACTGGTTCATTATTACCAACTTTTCCAATTGTATATTTGGGAACAACATTTAAGGGACCTATAATGCGTTTTATTAATTCTCCTTTGGAATCATAAATATCTATAAGGTCAGATAAATTTGCTGTGAGAATTAATCTACTCCCGTCAGGAGTAATTCTCAATTTTCCTTGCATTGCCTGTTGATGTACAGGCATCGGAGTTGACGTTTTTCTTCCGGGTAACGGTATACCAAGATATTGTTTTATATTTCCAGCAGTATCTAGTACTGCAAATCTTCCATCTAAAAAACCTAAACCTAAACAAGCTATTGTCGTATCATCAATGAAAACAGGACTATAGGGCATACCTTTTTTAATATAAAAGATATTTTTTAACTCAGGAGCAACCGGATTAAAAATATCAAAAATACTTAAACGTAAAAGACCACTATCCCAAATGGTTATCAGCCTTTGGCTTTTATTATTTCTAAAAATTGAACTTATACTTTTTACACTTTGAAATTCACCGGGCCCGGAACCAGATCTACCAAAAGAAGAAATACGATTATAATTATTAAGATCATAAATGCTGACTTGATTATTCCCAGTTACCGGTATTCTATCCAGTAGTATTATTTTGTCGTCTAAAAATAATATTCCATAAGGAAATCCAAGAGAATCTTGTATGGGGATTTTTTTCCCAATTATATTCTTTCCAGAAGAATAATTGTTTTTATCCGTTTTAGTAATTCTGGCATAAACTATAATTATAATTACTAACGATATCCCCACAATTATATACTTCAAATATTTTAGGTTTTTAAAATTATTCGATATGTTCATGTGTTTGATTTACATATATTAATACTATACCCAAGAGAAGATTAAAAAGATTAAAGATTATTTTATGTAGGCTGTTTGAAAATGTTATAATTTCTCCAAAACATCCACAATCAGCGTTAATATTAAGAAAGAAACCACTCGAACTTATTAACAACATTGCCAAATTGAAAGCACTAATATATCTAATAAAAATTTTTATGTTTTTTACTGAAAAAAATAATATGACAACTTCAATACAAATTAATAGTGAATAAATGAGATGGGGATAAATAAATAAATTTAATAAACCAAAATATCTCGCTAATCCTACCCTTTTAACAAAAGAAATTATATAAGATAAAGCAGTAGTAGGAAAAAATAATTTACCCAGTATTGAAACAATTAACAATAATTTAAAATAAGTTAGCAATAGGTATTTTATATAGTCTGATTTCGCTCCCAAGTTTTTCATTTTTTATGAAGTACAAATAGTTATTTGTTGCAAACCGAAAATAATAATCACCCTTATACTCTATGATTTTATTAATTCGTAGTGATTTTTTTCCTAAGAATAAAATCGAGTATGTCGGTGGAGAGTTTTCGAGAAATCTTGAGATATATGCAATTATATAATCTCTTGTAACAAAAAAATTAATTAGATTATGCCCCGTATATAACCAATATTTCATTCTTTGCAAATCGGGTATATTCATTTTTTCTTTTTCTGCAGGATCATGGAGTCTAAAGATTTGTTTTGGTAAAACTAACCTCTTTATGGTCTCGATGTTTGAATTTATTAATCTTGAAATGATTATTTCATTTGAGTATCTATTACCTATGTACAATGTATCCTGGAAATCTTTTATAAGGAATGGATTTGATACTGGGGAAGAGATAAAATCTTTATTTTTAATAGAGTTAATCAAATTTAGAGGTAAAATACTATATTTCCCGAGCAATTCTTGTTTTTCTAAATCCAATAAATAAAGATTTTGATAGGGTAATCCGTTTAAAAGTTTTATCCAGTTTTCATCATCTATTCCAACCGCAAGACATAAACCATTACTCAACAAAACCATGTCATTAATATCATAAGGAATAGAAGGTGATTTCGCATTTACCTGCGACAATACGTTATTCTTATAATCTATGAATACAAATTTCCTTAATGAATTATTAAATAATATTATTTTTTCACTTGTAACAACGAATGATCGTATAAATGGTAATTCTTCGGGACCACTTCCTTTAGTACTTATTTTCTTTATCTGATTATAGTTTGAATCATTAATTACAATTAGACTATTATTCTTTGAGATTTCTACAATCTTATTATCGACATAAACCATATTATGCTCTGAAGATATTCCTATTGAATCATTTTTAATGTTTAGGAGGTAAGTATCAATTTTTTTATTTAAATCATAAAATGAATTATTCGTTATTTCATTCGATAGTTTTATAATTTTTTTATAATCAATAGCACTAACATTTGTATCAAAATTTGGTCTGTCTGCCCTACACGAAACCAAAATTGTGATTAAGAAAAAAATAAAATATTTTTTGCTATTGTTCATCATTTGAGCTTAACTTAATGAGACTGCCTACAAAGCAGTCTCATTAATTAAATGTACAACCTATACTTGGCAAGTAGTGCCTGGGTTAATACATTGAATATACTGTTGCCCAGTTTCTGGATTTGTGACCAATTCGGCCACTTTTGCTGGTTTAGCAAACAATGTTACTGTAATAGTTAAGCTAGCAAATAAAACTACTAAAGCAATTATCCTTTTCATTTTAATTCTCCTTTTTTGTTTGATATTATTTGTTCTTGCCCGGCCGAGGCAAAATTTTATTTGCATTTGTTAACCATATTATTACGGTTAACAATACCAAATTTCTAATTATCATAATCAACCCGAACTCACTTTTAACTACAGTTCCGAAACACCCGCAATCTTTATTCAAACCAATTACTGTCCCGTAAATGCTAAATACAAAAAAACAAAAGAATAAAATCGAAACTATCACTAATGTTTCTTTTTGTTTTATTCTAAACAACATCATCTGTCCTAAACCAATCTCAACTATTGGCAGCAACGTTGCAAATAAAATATTTAGATCATCAGAAAATTTAAATGCAGCTTTTAAGGTTTCTATAAACGGAG
>CAZQQC010000067.1:0-16293 GCA_964595365.1 uncultured Melioribacter sp. | reverse complement strand
TCGCTGACCTTTGCGTTTACCTCGGCAGTCCGGATTTGATCCGTAACTTCTTCATCATCAACAAAAACTCTTGTAACGCCGTTGTCGAACTGTAACCTGAGATCGATATTCCGCGCAAGATCAATCACGCCGGAAATATTTTCGGCAATACCTTTGCGAAGAGCCATAAAAGTAATTGCTCTATACATTGCACCGGTATCGATATAAGTAAATCCGAGTTTTTGTGCTATGTTTTTTGCCGCAGTGCTTTTTCCAGAACCGGCGGGACCGTCTATTGCGATGATTATTTTTCTTGACATTGGCTTGCAAAAATAGGAAATCAAGCCCCATGTCGCAAATTTAAAACCGGGGTTAAAAATGACCCCGCGGTCGGTGAAATTAGTGAACTCCCTTTGCAGAAACTTTTACTGAAATGAAATAGCGGCTCAATTCAAATGCAGCTATTTGGTGCACTATTTTATTCCAATGAGGGTCTGCGCCTATCCAAAAATTGCTGCCGGATTTTATTCTTGAATCAATTGCCGGAAGCATATCAACAAATTCAATACGGTTGTCTGTACAAAATTTTCTAATTTCTTGATATCGACTAAGAACCTCATTGCCAAATTTCATGTCTTTATTGTGCTGCACTATTGGAAGTATAATAAGCCGGATATTAGAAGAAATCGATTTCTTCTTAATACCTAATAAAATTTTCCCGGTTTCATATAGCAAGGCATTTTCATTCTCATATGAGTGTTTGGTAAAATCGTTTTTAAGAATTAATAACTTCGACATTACAAAATCGTAAAGCAGCGAGTATTTCACAATTTGAAATTCAATTCTTTTTAAGAAGGGATTTTTAGATCGAAGTATATACAGGCGATTGTTATCCACCACCGCATATGGCACTTTTGATTTTTTAAGACTGAATCCCCGGAAATAAATATAAGGATCCATCAAACGATCCAGCACATTTATGTTTAATCCAATAATAACTGCTTTGGCGTTCACCTTCTCAAACATCTTGTCGAATGTAGCTTCTATCTGCTGCAAACTATATCCTGAAACCGCAGCGTTATATATACGATATTTTTCATTACTTCCAGCTTCAGCAATTAGTCTATTTAATTGGTCCGACCACCTCTGTTCTTTGTTCACTCCGTATCCTGCTGTGAATGAATCACCTAACACCAAAATTGCATTTTTTTCGTTAGGCAAATTCCATTCGTCATCGCGGTAGCCATAGGAATTTGTTTTGATTCTAATCCGATAATTAGAATTACTAATTACTGTATCAAGATTCGGCTTATATACATATCCCGATGCCGGTTCCTCTACAATAAAATCCGAATCGTTTTTATTTACTACCAGTTCTTGTGAGTAACCCGAAAAGCGCAATACAATTTCGGATAGTAATAGAACAGCTAATAGTGATCCGACTAAAAGAGAAATTTTTTGAAATATAGATTTTGACCGGGGCATTCGTTTATTTATTCGGAATCATTTGTGAATTCGACGAATGAATAATGTTCCGGTCATTAACAAAAACTAATTTTGGAAGATGTTTTTCCACTTCATGTTTTTCGTATTGAGCATAGCTCGCAATAATTATTACGTCACCTATTTGAACAAGCCTCGCAGCGGCACCGTTTAAACTTATTTCTCCTTCGCTGCCCAATATAACGTAGGTCGAAAAACGTTCGCCATTGTTGATGTTATAGATATCAACTTTCTCAAACTCTTTTATGTCTGCTTCGATGCACAAATTTTTATCAATCGAGATTGAACCTTCATAATTCAGATCTGCACCGGTAACAGTAGCACGGTGTATTTTCGATTTCAGCAAGGTTCTCTGCATCAGTTTTCCCTTTCCGGTTTTCCGTTCAACATGTATGCGTGATAAAGCCCTTCGAGAACGAGAGTCTGGTTAATTAAATTAAAAAGTTTAGCGTTCTCAAAAAGCCGAGCAAAGCCGCCGGTTCCAATTACTACCGGTTCTTCGTCTGCAAAAGCTTCTTTAATTATTTTTGATTTGATCTCGCGAACCATGCCGATTTGACCGTGATACAAACCCGATTGAATACTTTCCACGGTCGATCTTCCAATCACATCCTCAATTTCTTTGATCTCGACTTTTGGCAGTTGTGCCGTTCTGCTTTCAAGAGCTTCCATAGAAATTTTTAATCCGGGAAGAATTATTCCGCCCAAATATTCTTTCGATTTATTAATTACACAAAATGTTGTGGCTGTGCCGAAATCGACTACAATCAAATTTTTGTTCGGGAATAAATTCACGGCAGCAATAGCATTTGCAATTCTATCCGCTCCGACTTCAAGTGGATTTCTGTATTTGATTTTCAACCCGGTTTTTACTCCGGGTTTTAAAAAGAACGGTTCGCTGCCAAAGTATTTTACACAGC
The DNA here is from genome assembly GCA_964595365.1 of uncultured Melioribacter sp. GTDB lineage: Bacteria > Bacteroidota > Ignavibacteria > Ignavibacteriales > Melioribacteraceae > Fen-1258. The sequence continues at coordinate 13,891 of CAZQQC010000067.1, read as the reverse complement.
CGCTTCTAAGAGAATGATTCAAATCCGGTACAACACTGCAAATTGAAATGTCCTTAATGAAATCGGGGTCAATTTTGTTTTCGTCTAGAACCGATCTAAGAAATATACCGATTTCGTCCGACGAAAATTGCTGGCGCGATGTTTTTCTGAATTGAAGTGTGAGTTCTTTTCCATTGAAAACACCGCCAAACATTTGAGTGTTGCCTACATCAATACAAAGTACCATTCTTTCCTCATAAAATATTTATTAGAAATCCTTCCAACAATCCGGCAAGCTCTGTTGAAGTCTCGCAGGATCCGATTTCTTTTGTCCTATCAAAAATCTTAAAGTTGACTTGAGTATTTTCGCTTCGATCCTTCTTATCGTTCAGCACAACAAAATCGCAAGAAGAATGATCTACTAATTTTTGAACCATCGAAACTTTTGCACGTTCACCGGCATTGTTCGTGAGTTTGAAACCGACAACTTTGAGATTTTTATTTTTTGAATAACTTTTCAGGTTGTCTATAATCTTCGGATTCTTTTTCAAATTCAGAACCAGTTTTTCGCTTTCCGAATCGATCTTTTCTTTCAGAGGTATAATTAATTTCCGATCCCCGATTTCAACGGAGTCCACAGAATAATCGCTTACCGCCGCAATATGGATTACCGCATCAAAATCATTTTCTCCAAGAATACTTTTCAATTTATCATCGAGTTCGCTAAATGAGAGATACCCGGCATTCACACAATTTGTTTTCGGTGTTGCTGCATCGAACGTGTAAAGATACGTTACGCTGTGCCCCCGCCGCGAAAAATAATCTGCAATTGTTGCAGCGGTTTTGCCGGTGCTAAGATTTGAAATGAATCTTATCCCGTCAATATTTTCTTTTGTTCCACCTGAAGTAACCATCACTTTAAGTTTTTTAGGCGGTACGGTTAATTGTTTATTCAAAGCCAATAAAATGTATTCATAAATTTCATCCGGCTCAAGAAGTTTTCCGCGTCCCGTATCACCGCAAGCGAGGTATCCTTCTGCTGTTGGCAGAATTTTGACCCCCCACTCATTCAACTTCCTCAACGAACTTTGAGTTGCCGGATGATCGAACATGTTTGTGTTCATCGCTGGAACAATCAGATACGGTTTCGACCAATCGTATGCGAGAAAAAGTGAAGTGAGCAAGTTATCACTTATTCCATTTGCAAGTTTGTTGATTGTGTTTGCAGATGCCGGACAAAGAATTATCAAGTCTGCCCATTTTATCAGATTGATATGACCCATCATTTCGCCATCGGCAAATGAATCGGTATAAACCGTATGACCGGTTAATCCTTCTAGTGTTGCTTTGCCAATAAACTTCAATGCACTTTCGGTTGTAACAACTTTAACTTCAAAACTGTTTTGAACAAGCTTTGAAATTAGATACGCGCTTTTGTAAGCAGCTATCGAACCGCTAATTTTAAATAGTATTTTAGATTTCGACATTATCGATCAACCTCACTTTTCCGATGCGAACTGCGCCAAATCTTCTGTTCCCAATCTCTTCAATGTAATCCACGTTGAAACCAAGCTTTTCCAATTCCTTTTTTATTGTTTCACATGGCATTTTTGTTTTCAACAAGCGGGGAAAATTCTGTGCGAATTTCTTTTCTTCAGCATTCAACAGCAAATTGCGCGAACTTAAAGCAAGTCCTTCCGGTTCCCGAACAATGGGACACGGAACAATTTCAACATCAAGAAAAAATGCTTTGCACATTCCATCTATCAACAAATACTGCTGATAATCTTTTTCGCCAAAATATGCTTTGCCCGGTCTGATAATATTCAGCAATTTCATAACAACTGTAAGTACACCCTCAAAATGTCCCGGTCGGAATTTCCCGCATAAAATTTTGCTCAACTCGCTCTCGCTTATCTTATATTTAAAGTTGTCGTGATAGATTTCAGTATAATCCGGGTAGAACAAAAAGTCGACTTTCAAATTGCTAAGAAGCTTAAAATCGTCCTCGAATGTACGGGGGTAACTTTGCAAATCTTTCGGGTCGTTAAATTGTGTAGGATTAACAAAAATACTTACGACCGTAAAATTGTTTTCGCGAACGCTTCGTTCTATTAAAGACACGTGCCCTTTATGAAGCGCTCCCATAGTTGGAACGAATCCGATTTTTTTACCGGCAAGATTTCCCGATGCTAAAATATCTTTCCATTCATGAACGGATCCGATAACCTGCGTCAATGATAACTTTCCTTCTCTCCCGGATAGTTTTTCTTCTTCACATCAGTATCGAAATTGTTTAATGCGTTTCTGATTAATTCGGAACCGTCTAAATATTTTCGTAAGAATTTTGGGTTGAATCCATTTGACAATCCCAGCAAATCCTGAAGTACCAAAACCTGACCGTCAGTATAAACGCCAGCGCCTATGCCGATTGTTGGAATCGTCAATTCTTCGGAAACGGTTTTTGCAAGCTGAGCAGGAACCATCTCAAGGACAATCGAGAAACATCCGGCTTGTTGTAGCAGACGGGCATCGTCTATAATTCTGGTGGCGGCAGTTTCATTTGCACCCTGCAACTTGAATCCGCCAAACTGATTAACCGATTGCGGCGTTAGGCCAAGATGACCCATGATAGGAATTCCTGTATCAACCAAATTTTTTATTATCTCAATATTTCCATTTGCACCTTCAATTTTAATTGCCTGAGCGCCGGCTTTCATAAGGCGGTCGACCGCTTCTACAAGCATTTCTTTGCTTTTCTTGTGAGCCAGGAATGGAAGGTCGGCAATCAGAAATTTATTTTTTAGTCCTCGCTTCACAGCCGCAACATGATAGCTCATCATTTCAAGTTCTGCATTTATAGTTGTTTCGAATCCGTGCATAACCATTGCAGCGCTGTCGCCAACCAGTACCGCATCAATATCGGTTCCGTCGATGATGCGAGCCGACCAGTAATCGTAACATGTAACAACCGAGATTTTCTTCTTCTCGTTTTTCATTCTCTGGAATTCATTAATCGTTTTCATTGTTTACTCCAAATTAATTCGTGAAAACGTTAACGCGGAAAATAGTTGTAGGTTTATCTTGGCAAATTTTCATGGTACCTGTCCTTTAGATCAAGTCCAACTTTTATTTTGAAGATTTTTCGTAACCGTTCCGCACCCAACGGAATCGATTCGTGCAATTAATTGTTAAACAATTCCATTCGAAAAATAGTTTTCTTTTCTTCTAAATCAAAAATTGCCAAAGAGATTTTGTAAAGAGACTACTCTTTCTTAGCGGTATCTTTGATTTCATCTTCAACGCCTTTAACGGCTTTTTTGAATTCGCGAATTCCTTTACCGATTCCCCGAGCGAGTTCGGGAATCTTCTTTGGACCAAACAAAACTATAACGACCAGAAGAATTATTAGAAACTCTCCACTGCCTATATTATCAAACATAAATTTCTCACTTTAAATAATTGCTAATTTTATCTTTCGAAAGACACGTAACACCCGAAATTAACTCTTCATTAAAACATCACGTTTGCTAACTTGTTCCAGCAGAGGCAAACAATTTCTTTCGGTTCCAGAGTTAGCGGAACTCTTTTCGCTTTACTCCTTTTAGTCTGCGTCTAAACTTTCATGTTTTACTTCTTTTTCATTAATATTAGATAAACAATGAACGATACAGCAAAGCCGGCAAACCAGGCATAGTCGTACAAAAATCTTAGAGAGGAAACAAGCAATCCAACAAGTGCAACAACAATGCCGGTTATTAATGCAAGAATAGCTTTCAGATTGAACCCGTTTTTATATTCGTATTCACCGCCACGTCCGTAAAGATCTATCACAATCAGTTTTCTTTTCTTTATAAGGAAGTAATCGCAAATTAAAATTCCTGCAATAGGTCCCAAGAAACTTGAGTAGCCTACCAACCAACCAAAAATGTAAGCACTGTAATCCGACAATAATTTCCACGGCATAATAATTATTCCGAGAGTAGCAGTAATCATTCCGCCTCGAACAAAAGAAATTTTTTTCGGATAAATATTTGAAAAATCATTTGCGGGGGAAACTACATTTGCTGCAATATTCGTTGTTAATGTTGCAATCAGTAACGCAAGCAAAGAAATAATTACAATAAAAGGATTCTGAAATTTTGATAGCAACACAACCGGATCCCAAATTGCTTCACCAAAAATGACAACCGTTGCAGAAGTAACTGCAACTCCAATAAAAGAATATAGTGCCATGGCGGGCGGTAATCCGATTGCCTGGCCAAGCATTTGAGCTTTCTGACTTTTTGCAAATCGAGAAAAATCCGGAATGTTTAATGAGAGTGTTGCCCAGTATCCAACCATACCGGTTAATGATGGGACAAAAAATTTCCAGAACTCACTTGTAGTTTGGAATTTACCCGGCTGACTTAAAATTGGTCCCCAACCTCCGCCGCGAATATATGCCCATATCAGAAGTACAATTCCAACCACAATAAGAAATGGAGCGCCAAGAGCTTCGAGCCAGCGAATTGATTCCATTCCATTTATTATGAAATAAACATTCATCACCCAGAAAATTATAAAACTAGATGTTATTCCCAACGACCAGTTAGCCCATTGCGGAATAAGAACACTTACAAGTGAATTTATTGCTTCACCGCCGATCCAAGTTTGAATACCAAACCATCCGCATGCAACTATAGCACGAAGAATTGCCGGAACATTAGAACCAAGTGTTCCAAAAGCAGCCCGTGCAAGAACAGGAAAAGGAATTCCGTATTTCGTTCCGGCGTGAGCATTCAAAATCATCGGAATGAGAACGATAGTGTTGCCCAGCGCAATTGTTATTAATGCCTGCCACCAATTCATTCCGCCCGCAATCAATCCGCTTGCAAGCATGTATGTTGTTATGCAAACACTCATCCCGATCCAGAGAGATGCAATGTTATATGTTCCCCAGGTGCGTTGATTTATTTTTGTTGGAGAGAGGTCGCGATTGAAAAGTTTTGAATCGTGAATTCCGGTAAGATCGGTTTCTACTAAATCACTTGAGGAAAAAGTGTCCATGGTAATCTCTTTCATGCTAAATTAAATGAAGTAATTTTTCACTATGATGTCGGGTACCGTTTAATTCCATGTACTGCCGTAAGTAGCTCTCTTGATAAAATTTCCTCTGCCGGGTTTACCTGAGAACTTTTCTTTTTCAACTATTACTTCACCCCGTGATATAACAATTTCGGCATCGCCTTTAACTTTCTTTCCCTCGTACATTGAATAATCGACTGCCATGTGGTGTGTTGTTGCAGAGATGACACGTTCTTTTTCAGGGTCCCAAATAACAATATCTGCATCGGTCCCAGGTGCAATTGTGCCTTTACGAGGAAACAATCCAAATATTTTTGCAGGATTTGTAGAAGTAAGCTCGACCCAGCGATTCAATGTAATTCTTTTATGAAGAACTCCACCGTCATAAATTAATTGCATGCGGTGTTCAATTCCAGGTCCACCGTTGGGAATTTTTGTGAAATCGTCTTTTCCCATTTCTTTTTGTTCCTTAAAACAGAACGGGCAATGATCTGTAGAAATAATTTGCAGATCGTTTTTCTTTAAGCCAGCCCAGAGTTTTTCTTGATTCCATTTTTCGCGAAGCGGCGGCGTGAAAACAACTTTGGCATCTTCAAAACCCGGTTTATTCATATCATCTAGAGAAAGGAAAAGATATTGCGGACAGGTTTCTGCATAGGTTGGTAATCCGTTTGCACGAGCTTCAACAACTTTATCCAAAGCATCATTGCATGATAAATGTACAATATAAACCGGCACTCCAGCCATTTGCGAAAGGGCAATAGTTCGATTTACTGCTTCCGCTTCTGCTGATGCTGGACGTGTTAACGCATGATAGATTGGTGCTTTCTTTCCTTCTGCCAAAGCTTTCTGAACAATCAAGTCAATCACATTTCCGTTCTCTGCGTGCATGCAAACTAAAGCACCGGTATCTGCAGTGTGCCTCATTGCACGGAATATAGTTGCATCATCAACCATTAATGCATTAGGGTAAGCCATGAATAATTTGAAACTTGTAACACCTTCGCGCACCATATCACTCATATCTTCCATTGCCGCTTCGGGGAGATCGGTAATAATCATGTGAAGACCGTAATCGATTGTTGCTTTATCGCCGGCTTTTTTCCACCACGTATCAAGAGCGGTTCGCATTTTTGTTCCTCTCGACTGAACAGCAAAATCGATTAGAGAAGTTGTGCCGCCGAAAGCAGCAGCGCGCGTCCCGGTTTCAAAATTATCGGAAGAAGTTGTGCCGCCAAACGGCATGTCGAGATGGGTATGAACATCGATACCGCCCGGGATAACATATTTCCCTCTTGCATCAATTGTTCGATCGGCTGAAATATCTAACATTGTACCGATCGTTGAGATTTTTTCTTTCTCGACGAAAATGTCTGCCATGTAATCGTGCTCGGCAGTAACGATGTGTGCATTCTTAATTAGGAGAGACATACAATACCTCTTTTAAAAAATAAATTTTTTCTTCTTTTAATAATCTTGAACAAGGAATTACTCATGCACAAGATTTGATGCTGCAAATTTCAACATCAACTTTTTAATGTATTTCGATTCCATGTTTATGCTGAAACTCAGCAAGGTTTTCCCATGTTAAAGGTCTACCACTTTTCCTAAAATCATTCACAAGCTGATTCCACGTCTTAGAAGCAGAGCCGTCATCAATTCTTACCATTGAAATACATCCTTCAACGGGGCAAACAAGTGAACATAATGCACAGCCCACGCAATCTTTTTCGCGGACTTCGGTTCTGCTGTACCCGTTCACAGGTGTTGAATCTATGCACTGATGTGCAGCATCTTCACAAGCAATGTAGCACAAATTGCAATGAATACATTTTGTTTGATCAATTCGGGCGATTGTTCTGTTCAACAAATCAAAATTTCCAAAATCATTTATACCGGCAATCGATTTACCTCTAATCTGATCAAGCGTAGTATAGCCTTTCTCTTCCATCCAGTTTGTCATTCCTTCAATCATGTCTTTAACTATTCTGAAACCATAATGCATAACAGCAGTACAGACCTGCACACTCGATGCGCCAAGCAAAATAAATTCAAGCGCATCCTTCCAATTACTTATTCCTCCAATTCCCGATAAGGGAAGATTAACTTCAGGATCGATTGCTACTTGAGAAAGCAAATGCAGCGCAATTGGCTTTACGGCGGGTCCGGCGTATCCACCGTGCCCACCCAAACCACCAATGTTCGGTTTAAGTTCGAATGTGTCGAGATTAATTCCGATGATACTATTAATAGTATTGATAAGTGAAATTGCATTTGCACCCGCGGCTTTTGCTGCTCTGGCAGGCAACTGAATGTTGCTCACGTTTGGTGTAAGTTTTACAATAACAGGAATAGTCGAAACTTCTGTTACCCATTCAGTTATCATTTTACAATATTCCGGAACCTGGCCAACTGCCGCTCCCATACCTCGCTCGCTCATTCCATGCGGACAGCCGTAGTTGAGTTCGATACCGTCGCAACCGGTATCAACAGCACGTTTTACAATTTCATGCCAGGTTTCTCTTTTCGATTCGACCATCAATGACACAACAACGGCGCGGTCCGGCCAAAGTCTTTTTGTCTCGGCAATTTCTTTCAAATTAATTTCAACGGGTCTGTCGCTGATAAGCTCTATATTGTTCAATCCAAAAATTTTTTGCCCGTTAAAATCTAATCCTCCGTAACGGTTGAAAACATTCATTACAGGTTCACCGATTGTCTTCCAAACAGTACCGCCCCAGCCTTGTTCGAAAGCCTTGCAATTTTGATACGCCGAATTTGAAGGAGGTGCCGATGCAAGCCAAAACGGATTCGGTGATTTTATTCCGCCACAATTAATTGAAAGATCAACCATGAATTATCTTCCTCCTTTTATTTGATTCGATAAATATGAATCAATTCCATGAGCAGCACGTTTACCGTCGTAAGAAGCATTAACAACTTCCTTGCCGCCGTTGATACAATCTCCACCGGCAAAGATTTTTGGATTAGTGGTTTGATAAGTGTCGAAATTAACCACAACACAGCCGTCGTTATCAAGGGCGAGATCCGGGGCCTTACTTAAGAAGCTCGATTTAGTTTCCTGTCCGATTGCCTTAATAACCATATCAACCGGTATTGTAAATTCTGTATCGGGGATTGCTATTGGTTTTCTTTTCCCTCTCTTATCCGGCTCACCAAGTTTCATTTTCAGGCATTCTATACTTTCAACAAATTTTTCTCCGATAATTTTTTTCGGTGCTGTTAGAAAATGAAAAATGATTCCGTCTTTTTTTGCGAGTTCATATTCAAACTCGTATGCAGACATTTCAACTTCGCTGCGGCGATAAATTATTATAACTTGTTCTGCACCAAGACGTTTTGCTTCAGTTGCTGCATCGATGGAAGTATTGCCTGCACCTATCACAGCAACGCGTTTACCAACAGGAATATCTTTCCAGCTTTCGGTTTTCACTTTTTCTATAAATTCAAGGGCGCCAAAAACACCGCATAAATTTTCACCTGGAACAGAAAGCTGCGGACTTTCTCCAAGGCCAACACCAAGAAAAACTGCATCATGTTTTTTTAAAAGTTCATCGAACTGGATTTCTTTCCCGATCATTATTTCTGTCTTAATTTCCACACCATAATTTTTTATCATAGCAACTTCTTTAAGACTATCTTCTCTTCTCATTTTGTAAGGCGCAATTCCCCACGTACACAGTCCGCCGGGAATTTTGTTCACTTCATAAATCGTTACATCATAACCAAGAAGAGAAAGTTCTGCACCGCACGCCAATCCGGCGGGACCGGAACCAACTATGCCAACAGACTTTCCTTTCTTCGAAGCTTTATGAAAAAGCTGCGGACTTCCTTTTGCAAAAAAATTATCCATCGCAAAACGTTGAAGTCTGCCAATCTCGATCGGTTTTTCTCCTTTGGCATTGTAAACGCAAGCCCCTTCGCAAAGGACATCAACCGGACAAGCTTTTGCACACGTTAATGCAATCCAATTAAATTCCAAAATTGTTTTTGCCGAGCCAATAAGATTTCCGGTTGAAATTTTTTTTATAAATGCCGGAATATCGATGTGAGTGGGGCATGCCTTCGTACATGGCGCATCGTAACAATAGATACAACGGTTAGCCTCTGAAACGGCGGAGTTTTGAGTTAACGGAGGATGGAGATCGGCAAAATTTTTCTCGTATTCTTCAACCGGAAGTTTGGGTGCAATATTTTTCATAAAAAAAATTCCACCTTAATTGAATAATGATTCTTAGTTCTTTAATTCCTCGTCTGCAACAGAAAGACATTCATCAAATATTTTTACAGCGTCGTCAATTTCTTTTTCTGTGATGATTAACGGAGGCGCAAGAACAAAATGACTTATCCACGATTGCATATACAAACCACGCTTCAACATCTCTGCAGCAATTTTATCGACGAGCAACGGCTTGCCTGCAACTTTATCTTCCTTTGTGTTAAATGGTGTTTTCGTTTTCCTATCTTTCACTATTTCAACTGCGTAAAACAATCCGATACCTCTAACATCCCCGACAGATTGATGTCGCGATTTAAGAACTGTTAATTTTTTATTGAGATATTTGCCCAGCCGGGCAGCCCGATCAATTAATTTTTTATTTTTCAACTCGTTGATTGCTGCAATTGCAGGCGCTAATGTTAAGGGATGCGCTTCATAAGTATGCCCGTGAGCAAAATAATGATCGTTAAAATAATCGGCAATTTTCATAGTTGTAGCAGTCAAACCAAGCGGAACATATGCAGATGTAATTCCTTTTGCTGTTGTGAGAATGTCCGGTTGAACATTCCAATTATCAACAGCAAACCATTTACCGGTTCTTCCCCAGCCGCTCATTACTTCATCGGTGATTAGCAGAACATTATTGTCATCGCAAATTTTTCGAAGTTTCGGAAAATATTCTTTTGGCGGGACGAGAATTCCATTTGTACCGACAACAGGTTCTACGATAATTGCCGCGACGTTACTTTCATTCTTAATCATGTGTTCGATATATTTGACACATGCTATTTCACAATTGGGATAGGAATGATTTAGCGGACAGCGATAACAATTACACTCCGGTGCAAAAATAACGCCGTCAATTTTTCCGGAAGGTTCGGCAGCCCATCTTCTTGGATCTCCCGTTGCGGCAATCGATGCGGCAGTTGAGCCATGATAAGAATTATATCTTGAAATAATTTTGTATTTCCCTGTGTACATGCGGGCAATTTTAATGGCTGCTTCGTTTGCTTCGGTACCCGAAGTTGAGAAATAAAATTTTTCTAAGCCTTTCGGCAAGACTTCGAGTAAAAGTTTGCTAAGTTCTGCACGCACATTGGTTGCAAATCCAGGTGCGGCATAAGCAAGTTTTTTTGCTTGTTCCTCTATTGCTTCAATTACCGCCCGGTTTTTATGCCCAAGCGATACACACATTAGCTGTGATGAAAAATCCAAATATTTTTTACCGGATGAATCAGTGAAGTAACATCCTTCGGCATCTACTATTTGTAATGGTTTCCAATTTTTCTGATATCTCCATGTTCCGTAAGTATGTTTAGCCGTTATTGCAACTACTTCTTCGGGAGTCAAGTTACACCTTTAATTCTTTTAGAAATAAGCATTGAGAAGACATGAATAAGAATTTTTCATCTATCATTTGCATGCTCTCACTTTTTCAGAATAAGAATTCAAAATCTTTCTTACTTCTTCGAACAATAAAATCAGTGATAACGAATCGGCGTATTCCAGGTCTTTAGTCGGAACAAAATAGTATCAACTCTTTAACTTCTGATTCCTCATTTCTGATTTTTTATTTTTTAAGTTTTCAGATTTTAGTGATCGTTTCATAGGTCTCCGGGCGGCGGTCACGATAAAATTGCCAGATATTTCTGACTTCAAGAATTTCATCAAGATTTAGATCTGCTACAACCAACTCGTCTTTATCTCTGCTTGCCTGAGCAATTATTTTTCCTCGAGGATTACAGAAATAACTTCTGCCGTAGAACTCGCCAATATTCCACGGAGCTTCAGTACCAACACGGTTTATTGCACCAACGAAATAACCGTTGGCAACCGCATGGGCAGGCTGCTCGAGTTCCCACAAGTATTCTGAAAGTCCGGCAACAGTTGCAGATGGATTAAAAATAATTTCTGCGCCATTCAAACCAAGTACACGTGCACCTTCGGGAAAATGTCGATCATAACAAATGTAAACGCCAACATCTGCGTAAGCTGTTTTGAAAACCGGATAACCAAGATTGCCAGGTTTGAAATAAAATTTTTCCCAGAATCCTGGGTTGCAATGCGGAATATGATGTTTACGGTATTTACCCAGATACTTTCCATCGGCATCGATAACCGCTGCCGTGTTGTAATAAACTCCGGCGTTTTCTTCTTCATAAACCGGTACGATAAGAACCATATTATGCTTCTTTGCAATTTTCTGCATAAGTTTTACTGTAGATCCGTTAGGAACTTTTTCAACAAGAGAATACCATTTAGTTTGTTGTTCGGCACAAAAGTAGGGACCGTAAAACAGTTCTTGAAAACAAAGAATCTGTACTTTTTTCTTTGCAGCTTGATCGATTAGTTTCATATGTTTTTCAATCATTGATTGTTTAATCTTTTCGATCGGCTGCTCGGTCGAAATTGAAAGTGTAGTTTGAATCAATCCACCGCGGACTATTCGTGCCATTGTGTCACCTTAGTTTCTTTTTAAAAAAATTAAGTAAGAAGTAAGTAGTATGTAGAAATTAGTAGCAAAATTTCTCCGGTTGACGGATCATACTACCTAACATTTTTCCTACTTCATATCAACATATTAGAATGTTTTCTTTTATACCGGGCTTCGGCAATATTCGTACAAACAGGTTTTGATGAACATCTAACTTGATCAATCAAAGGATATCTTTCCTCTTTCGGAAAACTCTTTGTTAATTCAAAAATTTCTAACTGAAGCTGGTATGCAAGTCTAAAAACTTTCAAATCTCTGCAACCTCGATATTCTTTTTTGTTTCCATCAACTTTCTACCTCTAATTTCTGCTCAATCACTACTATACTTCCCTCAGCTCATCCAATTTGTTCTCGATTCCGGATTCCATTTAACAGTTGTCTTTTTCAACTTAGTCCAGAATTCAATTGAACTTTTGCCGGTAATATCACAAACTCCAAATTTAGATTCATTCCATCCGCCGAATGAAAATGGTTCTCTTGGCACAGGTACACCGATGTTTACACCAATCATACCTGCGCTTGCTTGTTCTGTAATGTATCTTGCCAATCCGCCGCTTTGAGTGAAAACAGCCGCGGCATTACCATACAAAGAACTTTTTTGAATTGATAACGCTTTATCAATTGTATCCACACGAATTATTGCTAACACCGGGCCAAAAACTTCTTCTCTTGTAATCTTCATTTCCGGACGAACAAAATCTAAAATAGTTGGACCTATATAAAAACCATTTTCTTTTCCGGGTACTTTATAATTTCTTCCGTCGAGCAAAACTTTAGCGCCGTCTTTTTCTGCTTCGCTAATGTAATTTTCAATTCGTTCTTTCGCTTGTTTCGAAATAACAGCGCCAAGATTTTGGCCCGGAATAATTTTCTTAGCTTCTTCAACCAGTTGATTAATGATGTGGTCTACGGAACCAACCGCAACCATCGCAGAAGCAGCCATGCATCTTTGACCGGCACAACCGGACATTGAAGCGGCAACGTTCGATGCCGTCATTTCAACATTTGCATCGGGCAAAATAATTAAATGATTTTTCGCACCGCCGAGTGTCAATGCTCTTTTCAAATTAGAAGTTGAGCGTGAATAAACGATCTTTGCAACTTTAGTTGAACCTACAAACGACACGGCTTGTATTCCGGACTCATCGCAGATTGCTTCAACAGCGTCTTTAGCGCCGTGAACAATATTGAAGACCCCATCCGGTAATCCGGCTTCTTTAAGTAGATCAGCAATTCGATTGGCACTAAGCGGAACTAACTCGGAAGGCTTTAATATCATGCAGTTGCCAAGAACAAGCGCATTAGGTATTGTCCAATTCGGAACCATGTTCGGGAAATTAAAAGGTGTAATGCTAGCAACAACTCCAACAGGATAACGTTCGATCCGGCATTCAACACCTTTGCTCACTTCTAAAACTTCGCCGGCGGCAAGTTGAGGTAGCGAACATGCAAACTCGGTTACTTCAATACTCTTTTCTATTTCGGCAATGCTCTCGGAAATTGTTTTACCGTTTTCTTCGTGAACAAGTTCTGCAAGTTCTTTCATATTTTTTTCGAGAAGAAATTTGTAACGGTAAAAAATTTGTGTCCGTTCTTTGATTGGTACTGTCGACCAACCGGGGAAAGCATTTTGTGCGGCGATCGTTGCTAAATGAACGGCTTCCGAACCGGAAAGAGGAACCGAAGAAATTATGGAACCATCTAACGGCGAAATAACTTCAAGTGTTGAACCGTTATGATCGACAGATTTTCCGCCGATAAAATTTTTCAATGCAGGGTATTTCATGTAACCCTCAAAATATACTTAGGAACTCACCTTATGCAAGGTTTGACCTACAATAAAAAAATGTAACTTTAAAACAAGTATTTTCTATCAAACAACAAAAATTCGTTTGTTAAGCCAACGTTGCATAACATCAGTAAGGAATATACTCTTATTCCATTTATCGAGAAATAAAATATTGATTTTCCATGAAGAAAGAAAGGTTTATTTAACTTTCAGACGAACGACCTTTTCCCCCATCCCTTTGGGTTACTTTATTTATGGCGCAATGCGGTGTTGCGCTCCCCATTATTTAGATTTGTTTTTATTGAAAAAAGAATTAACTTGT
>CAZQQC010000066.1:0-16449 GCA_964595365.1 uncultured Melioribacter sp. | reverse complement strand
CGACTAACGGCTCGGGACATGGTTTTGTTCAATCGAAGAAGATGTTGCTGGTGAAGTAATTTTTGGTGGTCGGGAGACTGCACGGTAAGCCGTCTCTATACCATCTAAAATTTTCTGCTGTTACTAAAACCATGTATTTTCATTTTTCGTTGAACTTCGCCACAGTCCGATTGTTAATGTGAATAATGGCGACAAGTAATTTAATCACTAATTCCCCGCTGCTTGCGGCGGGGAGATTCATTAATGTTAGAGAAGTTTCCTTTGTTATCGCATTGAACGTGTCTCTGCCTGTTTGTAGACAGAATTGTTCTACAAAATTTTCTTCGTGAACGACCGGCAGGCGGGTCATTCATTAATTTTGAAAACTTCGGCGCTCATTCCGGCGGCAGGTATCCGCATTGTTGAATCCATGTTTGTTTCTACACCGGTCTTTACATTCACCAATTTGGAATTTGAAGAAATCAAATCCTTTGCAACGGACAAATCCACAAAAACTGCCGACCTGCTGTCGTTAATAATGACCAGCATTTTTTCTTTGTCAAGAATTCGAAAATAAAAGTAGAGATTTTTGCCCGGCGGAAAATGAATAAGTTTTCCTTGAGAGAGAGCCGGAAATTTTTCCCGCAGATGAATTAATTTATCCAGGAAATTGAAAAAATCGTTCTCTTCGGGTGTTCTGCCTTCTTTTGTAAAAGCATTTCTGGTATCAAGAGGAAAACCGCCGGGGAATGGAATTCGAAGCGTTCCGTCGTCGTTTGTTCCAATCATCCCGATTTCAGAACCGTAAAAAATTTCGGGGATACCGCGTGTCGTTAATAAAATTGTGTAAGCAATTTTTGCTCTGTCGAAATTCCCTTTTGCAAAATACATTACGCGCGGCAAATCGTGATTATCGACAAACGTAACCAGATTGTTCGGATTCTTGTAAAGGTAATCCTTCGCAAGCAATTCGAAAATATTGAACAGATTATTTTCACCCGACAAATATTTTACCAGTACGTCGCGCAGTCCGAAGTCGGTTATTGACGGAAGATTTGTGTTAAAATGTCTCGGCAGAAAAGTATCTTTCTGATACCCGGCCAGGAATGCCGGCTCACCAGACCACACTTCACCCACAATGTTAAGAGAGGGGTATTCATTCAAAATTGTTTTTGCCCAGAGCGCCATAAATTTTTGATTGTTATACGGGTAAGTATCTTCGCGGATTCCATCAACGCCGGAATACTCAATCCACCAAATTGTATTCTCGATTATGTAGTTGGCAATAAACGGATTTTCTTGATTAAGATCCGGCATTGAATTTACAAACCAGCCGCGTTCTATATGTTTAATCGTCGAACTATCGGCATACGGGTCTGTAAATTCCATCTTATTATGATTGGCGTTAAGGTGATTTTCCATTGTGCCATTCAGCCAATCCGGTGCCGGTAAATTTTTGATCCATGGATGGTCGTTGCTGCAATGATTTGAAACGTGATCGAGAATAACCTTTAATTCTTTCTTGTGGGCGTTATCGACAAAATTTTTATAAAGTTCGTTCGATCCTAAACGCGGATCGACTTTGTAAAAATTTGTTGCTGCATATCCGTGATACGAACGGAAAGTATTGTTCTCTGCTACAGGTGTATGCCAGATTGTAGTAAATCCCAAATTTTTGATGTAGTCGAGTCTATCGATCATTC
This sequence comes from uncultured Melioribacter sp., assembly GCA_964595365.1. GTDB lineage: Bacteria > Bacteroidota > Ignavibacteria > Ignavibacteriales > Melioribacteraceae > Fen-1258. Next base: position 14,767 of record CAZQQC010000066.1, on the reverse strand, counting down.
CCTGAATGTCTCCGCCTGCACGTCCTTGCCCCGGAATTCTGTTCATGTAATCGGGATAACCCGCTATCGAATCATTCGAAACGTCGCCGTTATTAAAACGATCGGGCATAACAAGGTAAATCACGTCCTTATCGGAAAAACCTTGAAAGCGCTTTTTGTTGTTCTCTCTTTTCAAAATAGGGAACTTTATAGTAGCCCTTTCATTTCCTCTGGTTAAAATTAACTCATAATTGTTTGGTGCAATGTTTTTGCTAATCGCAATATCGATGAAAGCATAAGTTGGATTAGCAATTTTATGAATCCTTTCGACTTTAATTTTCCGGGTGTCGAATTTTGCGGAAACGCCGTTAAGATTTTTGCCGTAGATCATCAACTGAATTTTGTTCAGTTTCATTCCTGCCCACCAATTACCCGGTTCAATTTTATTGATAACGATGGTCCGAGCAGAAAGTAAAACCGGCATTGCAAGTAAGCAAAAGAGCAGATTTATTTTCTTCATTTTCATCATGGGCTTTTAAAGCATCGGCGTATTGATACCGATGACAAAATTATTATTATTAAAATTATTGAGCTTCCATGTAAACTCAAGTCTAAACGGAAACAAAGGATGCCCGATTCCGAAACCAATTTCGTAAAACGGCTTCAAAAATTCTTGTGGCGGTGAAACCGAATTTAGCCGATCCGGCAAAATGTTTTTACTTTTTGAAGACATTTCAAGAAGAGCTGCGTTGAAATGTGCACTTAAATTTATTTGCCAGTTGACTAGAAAACCCAAACCGAAAAATCTAAAAAGTTCATCGTTAAAATTGTGTTCCAGAAAAAGTGTAAGTGCACGGTCTCCAAAAATCTTGGCGGTGCCAAGAGTTCTGAAAGTATACGACTGGCTTGCACTTTCAATATTTCCCGGCAGCGAGTACATCATTTGAAACGGCACCGGTCCGTTAGAATAAATCCCGGTCAACGTGTAATTTAATACTGCAGATTTGAAAGTGGTCAGACGACCGTTAAGAACTAGTCTATAGGTTATAAAATCGAGACTGCTTTTTAGAAAACCTGTATTACTAAAAATTAGATCCCCCGATAGGATCGGATAAAAACCGCCCATAGAAATTTTTCTTCTGAAATAACCGTCTTCAATATATTTTCGAAAGTCAAGGCGAAATCCAGCCGTAAACGCATTGATTTTAGTTTCGTATATCCTGACGTTCGCACTGTAAGATTTACTCCTGTTCAATATTGAAAAATCCGAGTTGTTCGCTGCGCTGTTATCTGTTCTATTCATGTAGCCAATTCCCAATTGCAGAATAGGAAAGACATCGCCCCAAATATTTAATGACAGACCTTTTGTGTAATAGTAATTACGAAAATCGTATTTGCTTAGAAGACTGGTAAGAGTCGACGTTAATTTATTGTAACGGATCGATTCCGAAAACAAGTCTATAACTTTGTTAAAGGCTTTAAGTGAGATAGAAGTTGTTCTATAGTTTCCGAGGAAGTAAGTGGCATAAATGTCCGTTGTAAGTTTCTTATCGGAAAAACCGTAAGCAAGATCGAGACCTGCGTTCAATCGTTTATCATCTAACTGGTAAAAATGTGTACCGAAATTTAATGTGTGCCCTTGAACCCGGTTAAAAGAATATAGAGCTAGCGGACCGGTAACAGAAAGATTGTCGTTTAATTTTATTGTTGTCGATAAAAACGAAAACCGGTCCGAAAAAGTTTTCGGAATTGCTTCAAGACTATCTATTCTTTTGTACGCTTCGAGTTCTTCGGTTGTGTTTGCAATAGTTTGTGTCGTTTTCCAGAATGTTGAATCCTTCATATCCGCATCCGGCATAACTTTAATTATAACCGAATTGAAAGTATCGTTGCCAATCGGCACATTTATTTTGTAATCGTAGAAAATAGAATTAAGCTCAAATCCAAACTTTATCATCCCGAGAAAATTTCCGTCTGCAAATACCCTGTAGTCAATCGGCATGTAAATGTTATTGTCGAACGGTGTGTATTGCTGGAAAATGTTAACCCTATCGAAAAGTCTGCCCGGGTTTGCCGCATCGTTAAGATGAACATCAATTTTGACAAGAGAGAATGTGCTGTCGGTTATGAAAACGCTGCCTGCAAAACCGGGATCGATTTTCTTGAATGGCTCGAAATGAATCTGGAAAACTGTTTGTTTATCTAACGCCAGAGTGTCTTCGATGAGGTAATCATAATAGTCGAGCGCATCGTCGGAGATAGGACTTGGCAGCGCGCGGTTGAAAAACCGGATGTCATCCGTATAAAAATTTTGCAGAAGTCTTCCTCCGGTAAGAATATTTACCGAAGCCGGTGTGTTGGCGCTTTGTTTGCGCGCAATTATTTCGTCTTTGTATTCATCCGGCTTTTTGAAATAGCCAAGACTTTCGTTTTCGATTATGCCGGTTATTTTAAGTTTGCCGGTATCTTTCACACCTATTGACAAAGACGCCCCTGACCCAGATGATGAAAAATCTTTGGTGGTCTTTACAATTCCTTTTGTATATGCATGAAATATGTAAGAGTTAAGTTTCTCATTTCTTTTATGCTTCGATTCAATTGCTCTTCTAATAATTTCGAGCGCAGGATTTTCACCCGGCAGAACAGTTATTTCCGAAAGATGAACCGAAACCTGCTGAAGTTCGAAGTTTACTGTTTTGTTGGATTTTAGTGAAACCGAAATCGTATCTGACTTGTAACCGATATACGATGCAATTAATTTATAGTTGCCCGGCTTCAAACGCAGTTGATACGTTCCTTCATAATTCGAAGATGTGCCGGATGAGGTGCTGTCGATTCTTATGTTTGCATAGCTCAGAGTCGTATGAGTTGTTCTATCAAAAACTTTTCCGCTTAAAACATACTGTTGTGAAAAAACGGGAGTTGCACTTAGACTAAACATTATAAAAAAAATAGTGATGAGTAATTGTGTAAAACCTACACAGCTCTTTTTCATCAACCTTTCTCGATTTTGATTTATGGTTTAGCGAAATTGCTTAACAAAATATAACATAAACGCTTCTTAAAAAAGATATAAAAGCGAAGCATCATGGGCTCGAAGGTAGTCTTGAATTTTATCCGGAGCGAATTGTTTTATTGGAGGTAGTAGTGAAAAAAATTACTGTAACAGGCGCTACGGGATTTATCGGAAAGAAAATTGTAACCAAACTAATTGAGCGGGGAGATGAAGTTTGCATATTAACCCGGTCGGTCGAAACCGCAAAAAAAATATTTCCTCTTGCTAAAGATATTGTCGGGTGGAAACCGGATTCAAATACATGGCATTCTTCTCTCGAAGGCAAAGATGCTGTTATAAACCTTGCCGGCGAAAATATTATGGCACACCGGTGGAACGAAGAACATAAACACAAAATTCTATCGAGCCGGGTTAATTCGGTCGGTTCATTGATCAATGCTATCAAAAATGCAACTATAAAACCGAAAGTTTTTATTTCCGCATCTGCAATTGGTTATTACGGATCAACTGAACAAGCAGTCGATGAAAATTCTGCACCCGGAAAAGATTTTATAGCAGACCTTGTAAAGCAATGGGAAAATGAAACGACAAAAATAGATGCTCTTGAAGTTAGACGGGTAAATATCAGAATAGGGATCGTTTTGGATAAAAAGGAAGGCGCTCTCGCAAAAATGATTCTTCCGTTTGAATTATTTCTCGGCGGTCCGCTTGGAACAGGAACACAATGGTTCCCCTGGGTTCATATAGATGATGTCGTCGGTATTTTTTTGTTTGCACTCGATAATGAAAATGTTAATGAAATTTTGAATGCGGTTTCCCCTAATCCGGTAAGAATGAATGAATACTGCAGAGTTTTAGGCAATGTAATGAAGCGCCCTTCAATGTTTAGAGTTCCGGAATTCGTTTTAAAAATTCTTTTTGGCGAGGCATCGCAGGTAATACTTAGCGGCGCAAAGGTTATTCCTAAAAGAACGGTCGAGTTTGGTTATAAAATCGTCTATCCCGATCTGCGCGAAGCGTTAAGAAACCTGCTTTACGATAATCAGAATTTATCTACTCGTACCATTTAATAACGCTCATCCTGTGTTTTGCATAACCATAGTTGCTTTGATTTAGTGCGCCGTTCACTGCATTCATAATTGCACGCCGCGAGTAGAGAACGTCCCCGCTTCCATTGCCAATCGAATTACCTTCCGATGGATAGAGGGTCAAACTTACTACGGCACCGATAATAGTTGTATGAATACGAATAATATCGTCGGCAATGATTATACCTTTGAAAGTTCCCAAGTTCTCGTTTTTGATTATTGCGTTGCTTGCCTGGTTATGAATAACCAATATACCTGTTCCATCAATGTTCGATGAAATCCACGGCGAGCCGGAAGGCAATTCAACGTAAGTAACACCGGTCAAAGGATAATTTAAGTAATTCGGATTTGTAACATATTGACTGCCGTTGAATCCGCTTTGTGCGATACTCTTCAGAGTCCCCGGCGGAAATCCATTCGGGGTTCCTCCTAAAACACTATCCGGTGTTGCAGGATATCCTCCTGGTTTTTCCTCGGCATACGAATTGGAATTTGGAGACGATGAAGGAGTGTAATTTATTCCGTTGTAGTAACCTCCAATTTCAGAGCTTCCCTGTCTTGTCAAATCTCCTGTCGACCATATTCCGTATGTTCCGGGGTCACCCGTTAAATTTCCGTTTAGATCATGATCTCTTCCATCAACTACCAGTGTTCCGCTGGTTAGAACTTCATTGTTCGTAGAGATAGCAGCTTTAATCCCCGGTGGATAAGATGCATTCTGCGGTACTTGAATTATGGCAGTTACCGACTTTGCAATCCCGTCATAAAGAGAATTCGACCTCACCTTGATCATGCCCTGCCCGTTGATTGTAGTATCTGTTGCAGTATAAGAACCTGATCCTCCAAATACATCTGCAAAATTCACCGGAGAAGCAGCGCGGTAAGCATTAGAGTCGCCAACCTGGGCAATGGCAATCTCTGCAATACTGTTTGCAATGTTTCTCGATTGGATTTCATTAAATCTGTCGAATGACGATTTAGATGCCGAGGAAATGTTATTATTAATATTCATATTGATAATACCGAATAACAACAGACTTCCAAGAACCAATATTAAAATTGCTTTACCCATAAATCACCTAAAATAAATTCTTGGGCCTTATCTTTTCTCTCCAATCAATAGGGCTGTATAAATTAGCCGATGAATCGGGCAATTCAGTTTTAACAAGTACCCGGATAGTTCTAATCTTAGCTCTATTTAACTGATTTGTCAGCGATGCATACGGTAAGTTACCGTTCGAAGAGTCGTAGTAAGAAAGATTAAATCTTGTAACGATTGAGATGCTGCTAATCGTTTGATTCAGTTTACGGTACAACTCCATGTCGTTTGGATTGGCAGTACTGCTTAATGCAGTTTTGCTGCCTGTGTAATACGTAACTGTGTCAATCGTTCCGTTATTATCAACGTCGGATAAATATTTTATTATACTCGAATCTGCCTGAATTATTTTATTACCGGCAACGTTGTAACCAATCTTGTAAAAATCATATTCAAGAATCTGCGCCGATGTAATCACGTTTCTCTGATTGAATGTGTCCTGATATAATTGATTTGCGGAGTCACTCATCCTGATGTTGAGAGAAAAAATAATCAAAATTACAAATCCCGCAATAACAGTTGCCCCAATCAGTTTAATTATTTCAGACATAACACTTAGTAAGTTGAAATCGAATTAAGTTTCAGTGTATCCTTCAAATATATGTTTGTAACAAAAATGTCGATCCGTTTGCTGTACGTGCTTTGCGAACTAATTTGGTTCGGGTTTAATTTCACAACGTAATTCACATTCACTCTTGTTGTAAAAACTCCCAGAGTATTGAGTGTATCCGATCGCACATAATTTTTGTAATCGTCTATGTCATCATAATTTGGTGAAGAAGTTTCGCCGGCATCGGGTCCGAGAGCACCGGCAGCAGTAAGCTGGGAAACATTATTCACCCTCTGCGAAACCGTCTTCTCATCAAATGCTTTTGTCTGTATCTCATCGATCATCGACTGCCCTATACCCGAGGCGGTAATAACTGCCTGATTATATATGTCGAGATCGGTCTTAGAATTGTAGGAGTTGTAGAAAGTTAGCGCAAGAAGACCTAACAGAATTAATCCGCCAATGACCAGTATAATTTGTTGAGTGCCCATGTCTTACTGTGAAATTTACCGTACCTATAATTCGAAATTTGTGCTTTGTAACAACCTCATCAGCAACTTTTTAGAAGCAGCAATCATTTAATGAATCAATTATCGTGCAAATTAAAATCTTGAAAAATGTGTATAAAAACAATATGCCGTTCAGAGGGGGTATAAATTAATCAATTGCAATTCAGTAAAAACTACCCGTAACAAAATGAAAATTGCTCAAAATTCAAATTTGCAATTGATGTTACGCAAGCTTCGGGCTTAACAAACTAATTTTTGTTGTTTTAGAGAAAATACCCGTCTTACAATTATATTCTTTTCTTGTAAATAAAACCTTGCGTAAGATGTGTTAGCAACAAAGTTGTTATATTGAGCCCGTTGATTTCAAAAGAAATATTGAATATGGACCCGATTAATCTGCTGCTTGCAATAAATTTGTTTGTTTCGATGAGCGCCAATTACACCGGCGCCAAGAAGGGACTTAAAACATCTGTTACAAAAATAGTCGATAGACCGGCTACCTACCTGCAAAAGGGTCCGCCTAATGTTGCAGCAATTGTTTCGATTCTTACAATCATCAGCATTTTTAAGATCGGTACTTTACCTGCAAGCTACGAAGCCCGGTATTCTACCATACGAATTATTGGATTAATTGTTTTTGTCTTGTTCTCCTGGCTTCAGGTGCTTTCATATAAATCTCTAGGAAAATTTTACACTCATGATGTTGTGGTAATGAAAGAACATGAGCTTGTTGAAAAAGGTCTTTACCGGTTTGTGCGGCACCCTCAATATTTAAGTCAGCTTTTAAGTGATCTCGGTGCCGGTATTGCATTGCTAAGTTATATTGCTACTCCGTTAGTAATTCTTTTTGAGATCCCCTTTTTCATACTTAGAGCCCGGCTAGAGGAAAAAATTTTGCTAAAACATTTTGGAAATTTGTTTGTTAACTATAAAAAAAGAAGCGGTTTTATGCTTCCGTTTATAGGTTAGTAAATGATGAAGATAAATAAATTTTTTCTGCTCCTGTTTTTTCTTTCGGAAATGATTTTTCCCCAAAGATTGTATAAAATTACCGTGTCAACACACGGCGGTCAGGCTAACCTGTCGTACGTTATTCGCAACGGAATAGATTTTGTCTCGTCGAAGGAGCTGGCGCAACTGCTTTCCGCAAATCAATTTTATAATTCCGAAACGAATAAGATAGAAATTAAATTTAAAGACTATTCGCTTAAACTTACGGCAAAGAACCAATTTGTTGTTGTTCAAAAAAAATCCGACAATACACAGGCAAGTTTTCAAATTCCAATCTCTACTATATTTATAAACAATGATGTTTTTATACCGTTGGTTTATTGTATCGAATATTTCAACTTAGGTTACGGACAAACTCTTGAATACAACGGTTCCACAAAAAGTTTAATAATTACAAATAAACAATTTAGCACGGAGGCAACCCATATTGCACAGCAACCGGTTGCAAAGGAAAAAGAAGATCAAACCGCCGAACCCGCCTCTCCTCCACCAACCAGTCAGTACGATATTTATGGCATAACCGTTGAAGACAAGTCTAACGGCATATTGATAAGACTGAAAGCAAACCGAAAGTTTCCAGTAATTCCTAGACAATCGATCACAGACGGCACGTTGAACGTTTTTCTGAATGACGTTACTGTTCAGCCGGGAATAGAAAGTTCCGTTAGCACTGCTCGCATGGTAAAATCATTCAAAAAAATTGTCCTCGGTAAAAAAAATATTCAGCTCGAATTTTCTCTTGAAAACGGTTATTCATCCTCCGAAGCATTTCAAGATGTGGAGAGCAACGATATATTGATCACCATTCACAACAAATTGTTTGCAGTATCGCCGGAAATCACGAGCGCAAAATCGAAATGGATTTTTGATGCAGTGGTCATCGATGCCGGGCACGGCGGTAAGGACCCCGGTGCAATCGGAGTAACCGGTGTAAGAGAAAAGAATGTAAATCTGGGTATAGCGCTCAAACTGGAAAAACTAATCGAAAAAAATCTTCCCGATGTGAAAGTTATTTATACAAGAAAAAACGATGAATTTGTTGAGTTGTACAAACGCGGCAAGATCGCCAATGAAAACAACGGCAAGCTGTTCATTTCCATTCATTGCAATTCAACAGAAGTAAAAAATATTTCCACAGGCGGTTTTGAAGTTTATCTTTTGCGGCCTGGCAGAACCAAACAGGCTATTCAAATTGCCGAATTTGAGAACAGCGTAATTAAATATGAAGACAATCCGCAACGCTATCAAAAACTAACCGACGAAAATTTTATTCTCGTCAGCATGGCGCATTCTCAGTTTATGCGATACTCTGAAAGATTTTCCGATTTTTTGAATCAAGATTGGAGAAGGTTGGTTGAAATTCCTTCTCTCGGCGTTAAGCAGGCAGGGTTCTACGTACTTGTAGGCGCATCTATGCCGGGCGTTTTAATTGAGGCTGGATTTCTATCGAATCGAAAAGAGGAAGGTTATCTCGCTAGTACATCGGGACAAAAAGAAATTGCTCAAGCCATTTTTTCAGCTGTAAAGAAGTACAAAGAATACTATGACAAGGAAATAAAAAATTAGGGGATAGCTTTCGGCTATCGGAGATCTGCAGTCAGCTAATTTATTAAAGGGAAAAAATTGGGATGAAGAAGAATTATTTGGAATAACTACTCAGCTTAGAAGAGCAGTTCTATCTATTCCAACAAATATTGCCGAAGGTTGCCGCAGAGGGAGTGACTCCGATTTGCACGATTCATTCAAATAGCTATTGGTTCTGCGGGTGATGTGGAGTATCTGATTTTCTTTTCTAAAGAGTTAGACTTTATTGACGAGTTAAAATTTGCGGTTTTAAACCAAAGTGTGGTAGATATCAAAAAATCTTTGACAGCTCTTATTAAAAAGCTGAGAGCATAACGCAGATAGCCGACTGCCAGGACATTTGTTATTCAATCCTCATCGCACTAATTTTGCAGAAGTAATTTTCAATAAAAAGGTTTGCTTCAAATGACTAATGCTCAAAAATGGGTCTCTGCTTTCTTAGGATTATTTCTAATTCTATTTTTCCTCGGGCGGCTTACTGTAAAAGAAGAAACTTCAGCGCCTCCGATATCGGGGGGACAGATTGCCAATCAGCAGGCGCAAGTTTCTGATGATGCCGATGGTCCAGCACTGGTTAAACAATTAGGATGTATTTCCTGTCACGGTGGTAACTTACAGGGAACCAATATAGGTCCGGCACTCGTGAATATCAAGGAACATTGGACACGCGACGCCGTAATCAATTATTTGCGTAACCCTTCGTCTTATAGCGGCGATGCTCGTTTTCAACAATACCGCGAACAATTTAAAAATATTATAATGCCTGCTTTCAATAATATAGATGTAAAACAGCTCGGAAAAATTGCCGATTATTTAATGACGCGGTGAGTATCGGAAACTATAATGATGAAACTTCAAACCCGTTCACTACACGAACGGGGTTTCTTATTTTAAAGTGAAAAAGGCGACTGATCATCGCCTCTTTCTTAACTAATGAATTTTGGGAATCTAAAGTTTACGCTATTGTAACATCTTTACACAAGTAAACATCTTGAATGGCATTTAGCAGTTTTACTCCCTCGTTCATCGGTCTCTGAAATGCTTTACGTCCGGAGATCAATCCCATTCCTCCAGCACGTTTGTTGATTACAGCAGTTCTGGTAGCCTCTGCAAAATCATTTTCGCCAGAAGCGCCGCCGCTATTAATTAATCCTGCTCGCCCCATGTAATTGTTCATCACCTGGTAACGGGTAAGATCGATCGGATGGTCGGTAGTAAGTTCCGAGTAAACGCGTTTATCGATTTTTCCGTAGGATGAATTACCCATGTTGAGCGCGGTGTAACCACCGTTATTCTCCGGCAACTTTTGTTTGATTATGTCTGCTTCGATAGTTACACCGAGATGATTTGCTTGACCGGTTAAATCTGCCGAAACATGATAATCTTTATCTTTTTTAAATGCGCTGTTTCTTAGGTAGCACCAAAGAATTGTTGCCATTCCGAGTTCATGTGCATGCTGAAATGCCTTGCTAACTTCTGTTATTTGCCTTGTACTTTCGTCCGAGCCAAAATAAATTGTTGCACCAACAGCCGCGGCACCCATGTCCCAAGCTTGCTTAACATTTGCAAACAGTATCTGGTCGAACTTATTTGGAAATGTAAGCAGCTCGTTATGATTAATTTTTACAATGAACGGAATTTTGTGCGCGTATTTTCTGGCAACGGAACCTAGCACACCAAGCGTTGAAGCAACGGCATTGCATCCGCCTTCGATTGCAAGTTTCACAATATTTTCGGGGTCGAAGTAATCCGGATTTTTTGCAAAAGACGCGCCGCCGCTGTGTTCGATGCCCTGATCGACCGGAAGAATAGATAAATAGCCTGTGCCGTTTAATCTGCCGGTTTGGATCATCCACTGAAGATTTCCCAGCACGTTTACGTTTCGGTCGCTTGGAAAGAAAATTCTGTCGACAAAATCCGGACCGGGAAGATGTAATCTTTCCTTCGGAACTTTTGCTTTGTAAGTGAGCAGGTTATCTGCGTCACTTCCTAAGTACTCTTTAATTCTGTCAATCATCGCTAGCCTCATTTATTTTTTAATGTAAACAATTAAATTATATTTTGCTTTGTACCGAAAAAGGAAAAAGTAGGAGGAATTGTAAAACGAAATTTCACAATGTTAATCGCAAGAAGCAATAGGGAGAAAACCTTTCACATTGAAAGCAATGGTATGAACCCCGGTACAAGTCCCGAACTCTAAAACGACAAAAATTCGTTTATCAAGCCCAAACTTTGTGTAGCATTGGTAAGTAATTTATGCTCGTTGCGAAGAATCAATTTTTCTATTTTCCGCTAATTTACTTTTTGTGCAACAATGCAGATATGTTTGGACCCGTTTTTCCCGAACAAAGAAGAAATTCTCATTAGGACTTTCGCAATTGTTCTATTCGCGTAGAACCATTGAACGACTTTGAAATTCTCCCCTTTTTTAAACCAAGAATTAAATTGATAACAAAATCTATCATTAAGCAGCAGCCACTTAAAAACCTTCAGCGGGCTGTCCGAAATTGATTTAACGAACGAGTCGAAATGTCGTGGTTTTTGATAATCGGAAAGAATAGCGTAACCACCAGGCATCAATAATGTGTTTACTTTTTTCAGCGCAGCCATTTTTTCGGCATCGCCTTCAAACCATTCTTCAATTCCATCGCATAGCAATATCAAGTCGAAATAGTTTTCTGGAAAATCTGCGGTCAAAATATTTTTAGCTGCAAAATTGAACTGTGTAAAATTTTCTTTTGCTTTCAGATCTTTTTTGTACAGTTCAGCCAGATTAACAGCTGTTTGCGAAACATCGATACCAATAACTTCCGGCGCCAATCCGTTTAATAAAAAAGTAAGTCGTCCCTTGCCGCATCCCACATCCAAAATCCTGGAATAATTTGATTTCAGTTTTTTTGCAGTCGCAACAACAAATTCATGCCTGAGAATTTCAACAGCAAAGCCGGTGTAGCCCCACGGTTCTTTTTCATTCCGGTATTTTTGTTCGTAAAACTCTTCCGATTTTTTCAAGCTGGTTTCCATAATGTAATTGTGCCCTCTTAAACCAACAAGGGCTTGATCTCTCAAGCCCTGTTTAATTTTATTTTCATCTACGCTCTGTTCGCGCTTCCAAGCACGTTTACAATTTTATGCTTGTAAAGTTCTTTTAATGAATCGCGTGCGGGACCGAGATATTTCCGCGGATCGAATTCTGCGGGACTATCCGAGAATACTTTTCTGATCGCTGCAGTCATTGCCAAACGTCCGTCGGAATCGATGTTCACTTTGCAAACTGCAGAAGCTGCTGCCCGTCGTAATTGTTCTTCAGGAATTCCGACGGCATCTTTCAACTTTCCACCGTTGCAATTAATAACCTTTACAAGATTCGACGGAACAGAAGAAGCACCGTGCAAAACAATCGGAAAGCCAGGAATTCTTCTTTCGCATTCTTCAAGAATATCGAAACGGAGCGGTGGCGGAACAAGAACGCCGTCTTCGTTGCGTGTACATTGTGCCGGTGTAAATTTATTTGCGCCGTGAGAGGTACCAATTGAAATTGCAAGTGAATCGACTCCGGTCTTCTTTACAAAGTCTTCAACCTCTTCGGGTTTTGTATAATGAGTTGTCTCGCTCGAAACCTCGTCTTCGATGCCTGCTAAAACTCCTAACTCGCCTTCAACGGAAACATCGTATCTGTGTGCGTATTCTACCACCATATGAGTGAGTTCAACATTTTTTTCGTATGGATGATGCGAACCGTCAATCATCACGGAAGAGAATCCGGACTCTATACATGATTTGCAAAGTTCAAATGTATCGCCATGATCGAGATGAAGCACAATCGGAATATCGTAGCCAAGTTCGTGAGCATAATCAACGGCGCCTTTGGCAAGATGTTTCAGCAAAGTTTGGTTTGCATATTTACGGGCACCGCTCGAAACCTGAAGTATAACCGGCGATTTGGTTTCGACGCATGCGCCAATAATTGCCTGAAGTTGTTCAAGATTGTTAAAGTTGAAAGCCGGAATTGCGTATCCGCCTTTTACCGCTTTACGGAATAACTCTTTCGAGTTTACCAATCCCAGTTCTTTGTAAGTAATCATAGTCTATTTAGTCCGTCTATTGTTATTGAAGAAAATTTTTAATTGAAATAGCAGTGTCAAGTACTACGGTGAAAGGTCTTTCTTTGCCGGGCGGCCGAAGTGTTCCGTAAACTTGAATGCAAGAGCCAAATCTGTCAACATTGCTTCTGAACTCCCTTTAGGATGATCAGATGATAAAAGAACCGTTAACCGTACAAATCAACGGAAGAAAACAGTAACGGCATAATGAACCCACTTGGCTTTTTCATCATCTATCCATTTAGCTGGGTTGATCAACTTCGTATCCGGGGAGGAATTCGAAGACAAAAAATTTCAGAGCAAATATAGTGATTTTTTTTGCATTGTTTTGATGTCCGTCTAATTGAAGGCAGCATCTTTTTTGTACGACGCAATCAGGATGTCGCTATATTCATCAAAGGAAATTTCTTTTGCACCAAACATTTTTAAGTGATCGGTTTGGTATTGAACATCGAGAAGAACAAATTCTTTTTCGTTCAACCGTTCTATCAATTTAACCAAAGCGCATTTTGAAGCTTGCGGTACAATTGAAAACATAGATTCGCCGAAGAATGCGCTCCGGTATGTTACACCATAAAGTCCACCCACCAATTTTTTTGTTTGATAAACTTCAACGGAATGAAGATGACCGGGTTTCAGCAATCCGGTGTAAGCTTCAATCAATTCATCGGAAATCCAGGTTGGTTTGCGGCGAGAACAATTTTTTATCACGTCGATGGTCTTCTCGTCGAACTTGAATTCGAAATTTGAAGATGAGAGAAATTTTTTAAGGGATCGCGGCACATTAAAATTATCGAGAGGAATTATAGCCCTGGTTTCCGGTAAATACCATTCAATTTCTCCCGTTTCATTAGCCATAGGGAATGCGCCGCGGGAGTACATTAAGATCATGTTTTGTGGTTTTAGAAGATCTTTCTTAGAAAAAAATTTTTCGTTACTCATGGGCTTTAACTTCATAAAGAATTATGTCGTAGCCCTTCTTGGTTTCAAATCCGGCAAAAACAATTCCCGCTAAAACGAAAATCATTCCAAGTAAAAACGCTGCAATTATAAAATAGTTAAGTTTTCCCAATGCAAGAAAAGAAGAAATGCCAAGCAGCAGAGAGGTGATAACAAACAATGCTACGGCGGTTGTGTAAGACAGAACAGAGTTTCTTACTAACTTTGAGCGGTAGACCAATGCACCAATTTGCGTTGCAATGCTTTCAAGCCGGATATTCTCGTCGGTTGTTACCGGGTGTTCGCCAATCTTGATCATCAATTTTCTTTTCTCTTCGTTTAGCAATCTTATTCTGTTAACTACCAGAGAGTATTTATTACTGATACCGAGCAGCAACAAACCGCAAGCACTTATCATAACTGCCGGTGCAATCATAAGCTGAATAATCTGAAGAGCATTTAACGTTAGTTCTCTGAAAAGATCCATGAATTCCTCCACCTGTGTTGAAACAATTTAATGAAAAGCACCTTTAAACTCATATTGCCTTTTTATTTGAATGTTCGGCAATATTTCCAATGTCGAAAAATTTTTTCATGTCAGAATTTTTAATTCTTCTTCCCCGGGGATCGTCTTTCTTAATAATTCCAACTAAATTCGATCCGCTTAAATTTTGCGGGCCTAAACTGATAATTTCTGTTTGAGGCATACTCTTCCGTTACAAAAACCATCGGCTGCAGATAATCCAGACACGATAGAAAAGATTTCTGCAATAAGCAGTCAAGCTAATATCTGAAATTAGTTGATTGTAAAAAGATTTGAATGCATTCGAACTTCTGAAAATACATTGAACAAATGAACTTCATGAAAAATAACTAAGCCTGTTAAGCT
>CAZQQC010000065.1:0-16529 GCA_964595365.1 uncultured Melioribacter sp. | reverse complement strand
AAAATTATAATCGGGTTTGGCTATTTCAAAAGTTGTACCTTTTTCGACGAAAAGGAAAGAAAATAATTTCTGAAATTAATACAGATTTAATTACAGCGTTCCGAGAGATGTTGTTTTGTTGTTGAAGAAAAGAATATTGATTCATCGCTTATAACTTTACGAAAGTTTTTAACTTCTAAACCGATTTATTTATCTTGCAGATGAAAATAATTATTAACTGATGTTATGCAAGGTTTGGGTTCGACAAACAAATTTTTGTTGTTTTACAGAAAATACCCGTTTTGCAATTTTAATTTTTCGCGGTTAATCAAATCTTGCGTAAGGTAAGTTATTATAACAGAATAATACTTATGAATACGAACCAACAAAAGAAATTAGCGGCAGAAAGTGCAGTTGAAGAAATAGAGTCGGGAATGATAATCGGGCTGGGTACCGGCAGCACGGTTCAATTTGCGCTCGAAAAAATTTCCGAGAAACTGAAAAGCGGCGAACTGAAAAACATACACGGAATTCCTAGCTCTATGAATACGGAAAAGGAAGCGAAGCGTCTTGATATTCCTTTAATCACTTTAGATGAAGCGTTGAAAAAATCTGAAACGAGAAATTTGCCAGAAGAAAAAAGAGCAAATGTGAAATGTGATACGGTTAAACCGTTCAATTCTAAATTCTCAATTTTAGAATTACCAATTGATCTTACTATTGATGGCGCCGATGAGTTTACAGTAGGCAATTTTGAGCACGATCTTGCCGGGCAGCAAACAGATTTATCCAAAGAAGGATTGACAAGAATTAATCTTATAAAAGGCGGCGGCGGTGCACTGCTCAGAGAAAAAATTTTGGCTCAAGCAAGCAAACGATTAATTATTATAACGGATGAATCGAAACGCTCTAAGTATCTTGGCGAAAAATTGCCCGTGCCTGTCGAAGTAGTTCAAATGGCTTTTGCAGTTGAAAAAAAATTCCTGGATGGACTGGGAGCCGATACAAAAATTCGCAGAACATCAGGTGGAAATTATTTTGTAACCGACGAAGGAAATTTTATTATCGATGCAAATTTCGGTATGATTAAAAATGTAAGAGAACTCTCGGCATTGTTAAATAAGCGCGCGGGCATTGTCGAACACGGATTATTTGTCAGCCTGGCTAGCAAAGTATTTTGCGCTCTAAGTAATGGAAAGGTTGAACAATTCTGTGCCGAAAAGTAATAGAAGATTACTGCCGTAGGTACCCAAAAAATTTAATATATCTGAAGGCTTCATCACTCCCAATGTCATTAATTCACTTAGAAGAATTTCACATAATGAACATGACCCCGGTCTGTGCATATTTCTATAAAACGTATCTAATTATCTTTCACTTATCTCTATACAGGTTGCCTTCATTGTTTTTTCAACTTCTTCTGTAAATATTTTCCTTCGATATTTTGCCGGAAACACCAAGTGGTACAGCAGCAATGTTTTGTTATGATTTTTAACTGCATGTTCCCCCATGTTTCCAATTTATTTATCCTTTCGCGCCGACGCAGGCATAGGAGAAGTTTTTCGATTATATTATTTTCTAACCATTCACTTTATTTTTCTTTTTCTCTTTATCCTTAATCTTGAAATAGAGAGCAACAACAATTGCCAGGAAAGCAAGTGTAGCCGCAGCAAAACCGGTTCGTCGGGTGTAATACTCATCAATTTCTTTCTGCGAAAGCATTATTGCTTTGTTTGTAATATCCGTACCATTTTTTGTTTTTACTCCTACCCTTGCAGGATCGAATGTATGCACAAGAGTTCTCGACTGAATTAAATCCTGTTTAGCTTCTTGAAGCAGAAAATCAATGTCAACGTCGTTCATCCCTTTTTGGCGGACTTCAAGAAGTTTATTCATAGCAATATCATAATTGTTTTTTAGCTGAATAATATTCGCTTCTATTTTTTCTGCCGCTATGTAACCTGCATCACCTTTATTGTGACAATCGATACATTTTGAATTCTTTCCTACCCCAACCATATCATCGGGAGGTTTCTGTACGCCGTGATTACCATGACATTGTTCACACCCGTGAAAATCCTGTTCCGCAAATGCTTTTGCCATTTTTGTAGCGTTGAAATATTCCTTGTTGCTAGAGTGACACATTCCGCAAACATGCGCAATAGACGTTATTCCCGGAGGCATTGCACCATGATTGCCATGGCAATCGTTGCAAGCCGGCGCGCCAAGATCTTTTTGTTTTAGCAATGCAATTCCATGAACGCTCTTCGAATATTCCTCAAGCTGGTTGCTCGGAAGATTATATTTTTTCATCAAATCGGAATTGCCGTGACACTTATTACATGTGTTGGGAATATTCAGCTTATACACGGTTGAGCGGGGATCTTTAACCGGAAGAATGCTGTGAGCAGTATGGCAGCTTGCACACTCGGCAACATTTTCATCACCAGCCGTAAGTTTCTTTCCGTGCATGCTGGTGTAATATTGTGCAACCTGATCGGTCGCTATTCGCGGTTGATAGATTCTCATAAAATCAATATTAGAATGACACTTGCCGCAAAATTTAGGTATCTCTTTTCTCTTGGGAACCCCTACAAAACCCTTTGCAGGACTCATTGCAACATCTTGATCTGTGCTAGTAGGGTCTCCACCGTGACACGACGCACATGTTAGTCCTGCCTGTCTATGCACATCGTTTTCGGAATAACCTTTCGGCATGTTGTCGAGATCTTTATGGCATGAAATACAGGTATCAACCTTTGGTGTCTGTTTCGTTTTATTATTGGTCTTTTGAATTGCGAATCCATAAAGAAAAATTGTAAGCAGTGCGACGATCGAAAAATAAAAAACTCTTGTTCTCATTTTATTGTTCCTATAATAAGTAGCCTAAAATGGTCATGACTATAATGAAAATAACAATGCAAATTCCAACCAGTGTTAGCGGTTGAAACTTCCAGCCGCTTCTGTGTTTTACTTTTGTGTATGGAATTAACATCCAAACCAACCCTACAGCGCCGAAGAACAACACGCCCACCAGTTCGCCTTCAAGAAATAAAATGTGAGCAGGAAGAAATTTCAATGATTGAAACATAAACATGAAATACCATTCCGGTCTGATGCCTTTTGGTGCAGGAGCAAATGCATCGGCTTTGTTTCCAATCTCCCACGGAAAATAAAGCGCTAGAAATATCAAAATGTTGAAAACGACTACCCACAACAATAAATCCTTAAGGGCAAAATCCGGAAAGAAAGGAATGTATTTCTTTTTTCCTTCAGGTAAGTTTCTAAACTCGTCCGGCTCGTGCATTCCCTGACGCTGGACAAATAATAAGTGAAGAGCTAAAAAGAAAGAAAAGATTGCGGGCAAGATTGCAACGTGAATACCAAAAAATCTTGAAAGCGTTGCACCGGTTACCTCTTCTCCTCCGCGCAAAAGTATTTTTAACGGTTGACCGATTACCGGTACAACTCCAACAATGTCGGTTCCAACTTTTGTAGCAAAGAAAGCCAATTCATTCCAGGGCAAAAGATAACCGCTGAAACCGAATGCCAGAGAAAAAACTAAAATTATAAATCCGGTAACCCAGGTTAACTCTCTCGGCTTTTGATATGCTTTGGAAAAGAAAACACTGAACATGTGAACTAATGCGAAGAACACCAGCAAATTTGCCGACCAGCTGTGAACATTTCTTATCAGCCAACCAAACTTAACTTCTGTAACGATGAAGCGGATACTTTCGTAAGCATTGTCTTCACCGGGGCGGTAATACAAAAGAAGCAAAATTCCGGTAATGAGTTGAACAACAAATAAAAACAAAGTTACACCGCCCATGTAATACCAAACCGAGTGTCGGTGGTCGGGAACTTTTTTATGTTGAAGCAGCTTGCGTACCGGCGTTAGATCATACCGCTCATCTATCCACGAAATGATTTTATTACCAACATTTTTTAACATTGATTAACCCATTTTTGTAATTACAATTTCGTCCTTTACAATTTTTACATCGTATTGTTCTAAAGGTCGGGGAGGCGGACCGGAAATATTTCTTCCATTCAAATCGTAAACACCGTTATGGCATGCACACCAGATCTGTTTTGTATCCTGTCTATATTGAACAATACAAGCTAAATGCGTGCATGTTGCCGACAGCGCTTTATACTGTCCATCTTCAGTTTTAACTAATATAACCGGTTTTTTTCCGAACTTAACAATTTTATAACTGTTTGCTGCAAGGTCCGTTGTTATTCCGGCCTTAACAGAATTCACTTTTGGTTCCGCCATCTTAGGAGGAATTAAGTAAGAAATGATGGGATAAAAAATTGAAAGGATTCCTCCTATGCCTCCTATTCCCAAAATCGAATTCAAAAATTTTCTTCTGTCTATCTTCATAACCTAATATGTTTTTATTTGTGATTAATTATAAAATAAATATAATAATTTATTAGGGATTCCGCACTTCCTCCCACGGCGGAAGCATTTTCATTAAAATAAAAAGTATAATGAAGGGAAGGATCAAAATTCCTATTGATGCCAGGAATCCTTCGAGACCGAAGAATGTAATTTTATAAACCGTTAGACCGCGCAAACTTTTTGAAAACAACTGTCCGCCTATTACAATATTCCAACGTGTTGTAAATATTCCTATTTCAACCAGGATTGCAGCAATGAAGTAAATCATTTTTTTCAGCTCGTTTGGTGCTTTAAACATTTTTGTAGCAGCAATTGATGCAAGCGGAATAAGCATTCCCATCAAAAGTTGAATTACCACAAGACTGACAAATAATTTACCGGAAACCAGTTCCGATAATATTTTTATAGATTCTTCCGACTCATAAATGCGGTGAATAAAATCGAGAGCCTCAAGCGAGAAGTCAATTATCATTACATAGAATAAATAGCTTGCCAGTTTATCGAGGCAATCCATCTGAATCGGTTTGGATCTGAGCGGCATTGCTATCATGTAAATGATCAGCACAAGCGCAATTCCCGAAACAATAGCCGAGAACAAAAATACAATAGGCATTAAAACGCTGGACCACCATGGATTTGCCTTTACGGATCCGAATATGAATCCTACATAACCGTGAAGAAGAAATGCAGATGGAATTCCGATTATGGTTACAATCTTGACCGATTTTTTATCGAAGTGAATTGCCTTTTCGGAAATATCTTTTGAGAAAAGCGAAATAATTTTGTGAATCCATTTCTTAACTCCCTTCTCTTTTGCTGTCCACAAAATTATATCTCGCCGGTAATCGAACCAGATTTCCAAAAGCAGAACCGCCATAAGGTACCACGCATAAACAAATCCGAACATTGCCATAGCAGAAGTTGTATTGGGAGTGAGAAAGATTTCGTATGATTTTTCCGGATGACCGAGATGCGCAAGAAGCGGCAACGGCGCAACAATCAAGAACGACAATGCAGTTAGCATAGCAATTCTGTACGTAGGCTGCAATTCTTTCACGTTAAATACTTTTACTAGCGAAGCCAAAATAAACGCACCAGCGACCAATCCGGTTAGATAAGGATACAGTACGATTAAGATTCCCCAGTGCAGCTCTACTTCGTTGGGAAAAATGTATCCGCTTATTTCTTTTAGTATCGGGGTTAGGTGTTGAACTAATTCTTCCACGTTATTTTACCTCCATATCAAGATTAGCATAATAAACTTTTGGCTCTGTGTTAAGCGAAGGTTTAAGAATTCCGATTTTATTCATTCGCAAAAATCTAACCAATGGACTTGCTTTTTTGTTCAGTTCGCCAAAAATTCTTGCTTGTGTGGGGCAGACTTCCACGCACGCAGGCAGTTTGTCTTTTGTTATACGGTGATAACAGAAAGTACATTTTTCTGCTGTGCGTTTTACAGGGTGCAAGAACCGTGCGCCGTAAGGACAGGCTTGGATGCAATATCTGCAACCGATGCAATAATCCGAATCTACCAAAACTACGCCGTCTTCCGATTTGAATGTTGCGCCGACCGGACAAACTTGAACGCACGGAGGATTATCGCAATGATTGCAAATTTTAGGTACAAAGAAACTCCGCAGCATTTTCTTCTTTGTAGGTAAAACTTCAAAGCCATCAATAGAACCGTCCGGACTATCGACCAAAACTTCTCCGCCTTCATAAATTCTGTATTGCTCTACCCATGTTCTAAAAAAGAACGGCTCGCGCGGAACATTGTTTTCATTCTTGCATGCATCGGCGCATCTTCCGCAGCCTATACATTTGCTAATATCGATTCCCATTCCCCATTTATGATCTTTCGGAACATATCCATTATCAAGCATCCATTTTTTAAGACCGGTTAATTTTTCACCGGTTCCTAAAAACCCAAAAGTTACCGGAGCCACTGCTGCCACAGCTAATTTTTTAAGAAAATTTCTTCTCTCAATTTTCTTCTCTATTTCATTAACTCTCTTTTCCATTATTGAGCCTCCGGTAAATGTGGATAATGACATTGCCAGCAAACATACCGTGGCTCGTGAGTTGCCATATTAATTCTCGGAATGTCCTTCGGGCTGTTTGCGTTTTCTGCATGACATTGTCCACAGAATTCACGTGTTGTCGGTTTGGAAGGAAGATTCTCTCGCGGATTCAATTTGTGCTTTTCATTTGCTTCGTGACACTTGGTACACGGAATCTCGGCATGAAACGACAACGATTTGGTTGCAGCAATTTCTGCATGACATGCTTCACAGCCTTTGGGCGTTTGCGGTGGAACAGGATTATGAGGATTATGACAGGACACACAAATTTTTCTTGGATTGTGTGACACCGAAATTATTTGCGGAAATCCTGTAGGCCTCGACGGCAAATATTCATGACATGTTGGGCAAAAACTTCTGTTGCGTTGAATTTGCGGTTTAAATTCATCCGGCGTTTCTGTATGCTTTACCGAAGGGCCGTGGCAAACTTCGCATGCGAGGTTTTTGTGATACCCTTTTGTTTTGATTGCAGCAATATCGTTATGACAATCAACGCAGACCTCCTGCCCGGCGTAATGCAGTTCATTGTTTGCAATATTCTGCAACGCCGACGCCCGGTAATGCCCTATTTTTCCAAAATCACCCGGAATTAGAACCGACCGGACTATTATAAAAACAATGACAAATATTACGAGCAAAACAGATAATCGTTTTACCTGTTCCGGTATCTTTGCAAGAAGGTTTTTCATGAAAATATTTTCTCCGGATTATGTGACTTAATTGTTTATGATTTATCAATTAATTCTGAATCAACTTCTTCGTGCAATACCGATTTCGACTTTTTCTTAGCATATAAAACGGAAATCAAGACCAGCACAATACCGAGAAATACAAACGAGACGATTCTATAGGTTGGATCTAAATCCGTTGTACCCACAAATAATATATACAACACAGTCAGTAAAAAAGTTAGTAAAGCCATCCAGCGGTACTTTTTATTTTTTAAGATTACACTCATTACATAGTATGTTAATGCCACTAATGTCCATGATAGACTCACGTAATTTTTGGGAACAATATGATATAAAGCATACGGGAAAATGAAGAATGCAGATGCCAGGTACGAGACTCTCATCGCCTCGGTTTTAAGATCCAGCCGGTCTTTTTTCCAATTCAATATTCTTGCACTAATAAGAGCAACAATTCCAAAGCTAAAACTTACTACACCAAAACTGCCCGACAACGCCAGGTAAGAAAAGAATATGATTAAATACATCACGAAATTTGCAACAATGATAAACTTCGACTTAAACCAGATAGCTGTTGAAACTACTATCACGCTTTGCCAGCTGAGCCAAACAAAGAAATCCGGCTCGTTGAATTGCGCAATAATTGCTACACTTAACGCAGTGTACCCGAAAATCGAATAAAAAAATGTAGCGTACTTGCTTTCTTCCTTAATCCAAAACAACACCGATACCGTCAAGAACAAAATTGACGCGATAAAATGAGAAAGAGGTAAAATCTCTTTATACTTAAGAAGCGTGATCAGCAAAAAGAAGCAATACGACCAAGAACAATTGAAAAGTGAGTTTAATATTATCGTAAACTTTTCTTCCTCCCTGTTTTGGTGATATAAATTTGCCGAAGAGAAAATTGCAGCATATAACAAGTAAGCAAAAAGATTGATAGCCGGAAGAATGCGGAGACCGACCTGGTTTCCAATAACCGGATTACTAATGAACCACAGAAAATTGGTCAGATACACTAAAACAATTCCGTAATTGTAAAGCGGATTCCAGTTAAATTTTATCTTAAGGTGAACTATAAAAAAGGAAAGAATCATTAAAAAAAGAAAAACAGAATAACTGTTATTGCTGATGAGAATAGTAATTGCCGCTAACGTTATTCCGATGGAACTCAGATAAATTGATTTTCTTCTATATGCAATTACCAGATAAATGATTGAAACAACAATCAGCAGAATAATTTCGACCAATTCATTTTCAATAGCGCGTTCGATTCCAAAATAATGCAGCCGAAGGGTTGTAAAGTACAAAAGCAACAGACCTCCGCCGAAAATATAGTGAGAGAGAAACGGCAGAGATCTGCTTGAGTATGTGGACAAAAACATCAACACACCAACTATTACGTAACCAAATAGGCTGGGCGCTGCTGAAGGTAAGTTCTTATATGGAAAGGTTAAAAGAAAAACAATACCAATTGAAAGAATGACTATCCCTACTTTGGCAAACCAGAACTGTCCGATTGTTTCTTCAAGACTTTCGGCTCGATCGGAAATTTTACGGGAAAATAGAGGCGGCAATTTGAATTCGTTCCCGGTTGAATATGTATTGAGCTGGAGATGGGATTCAATCCGCGAAATTCTCGATTCTAAATTTTGTAAGTATGAAACTAACTGATGTTGATCTATTTTGTCAGAGGAAGGGTCCATCAAATTTCTCCTCGTTCTAATTTTTTTTGACCGGGTTTACCAATTATAGATTCCGATTATTTAGAATAAATCCTTTCCCTAAATTGTTATCAAGTTAATAAAAAAGGCTTTTAAATAAGATATGAGCCTATGAATTCTGATTTGAAAATAATTTTATAT
Source organism: uncultured Melioribacter sp. (assembly GCA_964595365.1). Taxonomy (GTDB): domain Bacteria; phylum Bacteroidota; class Ignavibacteria; order Ignavibacteriales; family Melioribacteraceae; genus Fen-1258. The sequence goes on along the minus strand of CAZQQC010000065.1, from coordinate 7,504 downwards.
AGATAATGACGCAACAAAAAAGTTAACATTTTTGAATAATAATCGGATTGAACGGCTTATTTGTTGGGTTGCGACATAATAAAAGAATCACATCGATTTCAATTCGAAGTGCTAATTATCCGAAGTCAAGATGATTCAATTCACAAAATAATTTCACTTTGCCGGAATTTTATTTTTCTAACACACTTATTAAACGGCTGCATTAAATAAATGTTGGATGCAAATCTTCCCAACGTTAATGCAATAACAGCGGCAACTACACCGATAAAGTTCAAAAGTGTTACCGTTACAAACAAAACGAGAAACATTCCGAGTACTTCTACAATAATTCCATTGGTTAGCGGCTTTGTTTGACGACTGTAAATCAAAATTGCACGTTCAAAATTTATCCATACTGTAAGTGCAGGGAAAAATGTATAAAGCATTAATGGTAACAACGAAAATCGTGCAAGCCGGCTTGATAGACCGGATATATTGAACAACCAAATATCTGCAAGTGGCGTAAATGCCACCATGCTTAAACAGAAAATCAGACTTATTCCAAGCACAAAAGAAAACCGTTTGAGCTTTTCGTATTCATCATCATTTTTCATTAAAGCAATAACAGCTTCGGGAATCGACAATCCGAATCCTCTAAAAATAAACACGAGTGAATTTATCACCGGTAAGACCGCAAGCGATTCAAGTGCATATCGACTATGGCTTATAAAAAAAGTGACAACAGGTTGAAATCCCAATGAAATAAACGTCGTTAAAGCAAGCGGAAAATAAAAATGAAAAATTTCCTTGTACGAAATTTTTTTGTTAGAAGTTTCAATTCCGTCCAAATATTTCCTTGCAGCTTTATATGACATTATTCTTGCTGCAACAGCTTCCATCATAACGCCAACAGACAATGAAGCAGCGCCAATAACCACTCCATGAGTGTGAGAAAATAAAAACAGTATTAGAGCTGTGGTTCCCATGCTTAAAAGACGAATCACTGTTCCATACGCAACGTAACGTGTAAGGTTTTGTCGAATCAGAATACCTTGATAAAATCTTCTGTAACCGATTGACGGCGCCCACGGTATCAACAATGCAACAGCTATGTGTGTCAGGTGTGCAACTCCGGGCGGAAGATTAAGCAAATCGAAAGCAAAAAAATTAAATACCGGCGGCAATAAAAAAATAATTATAAAAATCGTGATGAAAGCATTCACCACATAAACAAAATTTCTGAGTTTCAAAAAAGTATTTTTGTTTTCAACCAATGCTGTAGATGCACTTAACATCATCATCACAGGCGATTCAACAATGAGTGCTATAGTATATGCAACGCCGAATGCAGCAAGGTTAAATTCTGGATTTGTAATTCTTGCAATGACTGCAGTCAAAAAGGGCATCTCTGCCGACATCATTAACCACGTTGCAGAAAGCGGAAACCAAAACCGCACTATTTTTTTGTAAGTAAGCTGAGAATTTGTTGTCAATTAAATTTATCCAGGGTTTTAACTTGCTCGAAGAATAATTTCAACTTTTGCTCATCAAGTTTTCCGTTGGTACGAACGCCGGAACAGACATCAATTCCAAACGGATTGACCTTATTAATCGCTTCGGCAACATTCCGAAAGTTTAGTCCTCCGGCTAAAAATAAAGGTACTTGAACCAATTCTCTTATCCTTCTGCTAATCTGCCAATCATGCGTTCCGCCTAATTCTTTCACTTCCAATTTTTGATTACCAGAATCCAGCAGTATTGCGCCCACAAATTGAGATACATCAACGGCTTCGTAAATTGAATCTTCATCTGCTACATGAACTACTTGCACAATTTTAATTCCGGGCAAAGCATGGTTCAGTTTTTTGTGTGCACCGTTTTCGGGTCGATCACATAATTGAATAGTGTTCGTTCTGCAATGTTCCTGATGATAAATTATTTCATCGACATTTTGTTTACTTGTGAAAAGTTGTATCAAAAATAGTTACATTTAATTGTCATTATTTCGGTTACAATTTACCAATTAGCATTTAAAGTTGTGAGAGGTGCAAATATGATTTCGAAAGAACTGCTTGATATTCTTTGCTGTCCTGAAACAAAAGCAGATTTGGTTCTTGATGAAAACTATCTGGTTTCTACGGATAAAAACACCCGCAGACGGTACAGAATTGAAGACGACATTCCCATTATGCTTATTGAAGAATCAGAACAGCTTGATAGGGAAACATGGAAAGAGATTATGAAAAAGCACGGCAAATCTTTCGACTGATAACCGATTACAAATAACAAATTGTCTTCCACAATTAACTTTCCACCATGATAATCAAAAAAAATCTTGATGAAATACAAAATTTTTTGTCGGATGCATCCAACTACAAAGGTTTTTGCAATGAAGTTTTTTTCCCTCAGAATAAAGAAGAGCTTGTTGGGATCGTAAAAGAGTTGAACCGGGGAAAAAGAAAGATCACTATTTCCGGAAACGGCACGGGCATAACAGGTTCTCGTGTTCCCGAGGGTGGAACCGTTATCTCGCTGGAAAAACTGAATAGAGTTTTGGAACTGAACAGAGAAAAAAAGTTTATTCGGCTTGAACCAGGTGCTATTCTCAAGGACGTGCAAGATTTAGTGGAAGCAGAAAATTTATTTCACCCTGTAGACCCAACGGAACGGAATTGTTTTGTCGGCGGAACTGTCGCTACAAATGCCTCCGGTTCAAGAACATTTAAATACGGTTCAACGCGTGAGTATGTTGTCGGACTTAAAATTGTTTTGCCAGCCGGCGATGTGATTAATCTTGAAAGAGGAAAACTTTCTGCAAACAAGTTTGATGCAAAATTGGAAGCCGAATCCGGCAAAATAATTTCGTTCAAACTTCCGGATTACAAAATGCCTAACACAAAAAATGCTGCCGGCTACTTTTGCCATGAAGGGATGGACTTGATCGATTTATTCATCGGTGCAGAAGGGACACTTGGAGTTATAACCGAAATAAAATTACGTCTTCTCGATTTGCCGAAAGAAATTTTGTCATGCGTCGTATTTTTCGGAACTGAAAACGATGCACTCAATTTCATTGACGAAGCACGGGGCTTTTCCAAACAGAATCCGGCAAATATCATAGCGGCGCGCAGCCTGGAATACTTCGACGACCGCACATTAAATTTTCTTCGAGGTGACTACCCGAATATTCCCCCCAACATTTCCGGTGCAGTCTGGTTCGAACAGGAAATAATTGATAATGAAGATGAAGCCTCTGCCGCATGGATTAAGTTAATCAATAAGCACAACGCCAACGAAAACAGAGCATGGATTGCAATAGACAAAAAAGAAAGGGAAAAATTCAAAGATTTCCGGCATGCCGCTTCATGGAAGGTAAACGAATATATCGCAAGTAAAGGACTTAAAAAAGTTGGTACCGACGTAGCTGTTCCTGTATCCAATTTCAGAAATTTTCTCCAATGGATGAAAAAAATAGTTGAAAGCGCCGAGCTGGAATATATTGTTTACGGTCACTTCGGGGATTGTCATCCGCACCTGAATATGCTTCCCGTTGATGAATCCGAATACAAAACAGCCAAAGAAATTTATTCTAAGATTTGTGAAGAAGCCGTGCGGTTAAACGGAACCGTTTCTGCAGAACACGGAATAGGAAAACTTAAACGGGAATACTTATTGCTGATGTACGGCGAAGAAGCAATTAAAGAAATGGCGAAACTTAAACTCGTCTTCGATCCTAATAAAATTTTGAACATAGGAAATATTTTCGATGAGAAGTATCTCGAGAAAGAATAAGAGAAAAAGATTTTTCTTTTTTATTTTCTTTCTGTTCTCTATTACCATATCTGCCCAGTTCGAACAAAATCTTGATAACAAATTCCGTCTTGCACAAAGTTATGAAGTTGCCGGTCGGCTGGAAAAAGCCGAAGCGCTCTACCAGGAACTGTATGACAAACAACCATGGAATTACTCTTACTTTGAAGCATTGAATAAAGCTTTAGTGTCTCAGAAGAAATATGAGAAGTCGATCGAACTAATTAATCAGAAGTTTCTTCAGACTCCCAACGATTACAATCTTTATGGCTTGCTTGGAAATACCTACTATATAATGGATATGCCGCAAAAGGCATACGAAGAGTGGGACAAAGGGGTTTCTATAAACCCGGGGTCGAATGTCGTATACCGGGTAATTGCAAACTATGCACTCGAAAACCGCGCCTTCGAAAAGGCGATTGATCTTTTGAAAAAAGGAAAAGAGCATTCGGGCGATCCAACAACTTTTTCTTTCGATCTTGGAAACATCTACACCGCAAACATGAAATTCACCGATGCTGCAAATGAATTTTGTTTCTTAATAGAGAAGCACCCGGAACAATTAGCTCTTGTAAAGTCACGAATCATAAGCTACATAAACCGTCCCGATGCAGCTCAACAGACCGTAGTTACGGTTGAACGAATAGCAAAATCGAAAAGAATACCCGAGCTGTACGACCTTCTTACATTTGTTCTGGTTTCAAGCGGAAATTTCAAAGACGCTTTTGAAAATGTTGTTACATCGGAAAACATTTTCCACGGCAACGGAACAAACATGTTTATCTTTGCGCAAGAGGCATTCAGAACACGTCAATATACATGGTCGGCAGAAGCTTTCAATTTCATTTTAAAAAATTATCCTTTGTCGCCGTATAAGCAGTCTGCTAAAATTGGCTATGCACGAACACTAGAATCTTCGCTCGACCAAAAATTTCTTGCCGAAAATTCTTCATGGAAACCATACTACAAACCGGTTCAATTTTTTGGCGATGAATACAAGAAAATTATTGCTGCTTACGATGAGTTCGTAAAAGGTTATCCGAACAACGCGATTAACATCGAAGCGCTTTTTAGGATTGCAGGGATTTACAGGACCCGACTTTTCAATTATAACAAAGCAGACAGTCTTTATAAAAAGATTTCCGAAATTTCTCCATCGAACAATTACGGAATTCAATCAAATATATTTCGTGGCGAGATTGCCATAGAAAATAATAATCTTAATGATGCGGCAATGTTTTTTGAAAAAGCAGCAGCGGATCGGCGCATCGAACCGAATGATTTATCCAAAGCTAATTTTTTTTCCGGGCGAATTAATTTCTGGACAGGCGATTTTCCGGCAGCGCTAAAGAGATTAAGCGATGCAACAAAAAATTTATCGACCGATTTTTCGAACGACGCCTTAGAACTTTCATCGATTATCGGCGCAACAAAAAAAGATTCGGTCAGCCTCATAAAATATGCTCACGCCGATATGCTTATGTTACAAGATAAGATTCGGCAAGCAGCAATCGAATTCAAAACTTTAGCAGATAATCCAAACATCTTTATTTTAAGCGACATCGCAAAAATAAAGCTGGCGGAAATTTCTATTGCTGAAGATAGTCTTGAAACCGCCATCAAAATCCTGGAAGGTGTAGCTGAAAATCTCAAAATTCCTATTTTTAACGAAAAAGCAGTTTTCTTGTTAGCAAGGTGTTATCAATACGGTATGAAAAATCTTCAAAAAGCCTTAGAAATCTATGAGAATCTACTTGAAAAATTCCCTAACTCACTCTATTTTGACCGTGCGCGTGATGAACTAAATACACTTCAAACAAAAAACGGCAAAAAATGAACGACATTCGAGAACCAAGAACAGTAAAATGTTCCTTTTGCGGAAGAGATGGAAGCGAAGTTACTTCGATGGTGGCGGGACCTGATGTCTACATTTGCGATATTTGCATTAAAACCAGTGTTGACATTTTAAAAAATAATATTTCGACCTATCCAAAGAAAGAAAATCTCAGTTCAACATTAACACCCGACATGATCAAGAAAAGCCTTGATGAATTTGTCATTGATCAGGAGCTGGCAAAAAAAATTTTAGCTGTCGCTGTTTACAATCATTACAAAAGAATAAATGCCTCTACATCCTTGTTCGAAATGGACGATGTTGAAATTGAAAAAAGCAATATTCTTTTAATCGGACCAACTGGCGTGGGCAAAACCTTGTTAGCACAAACACTCGCTAGAATTTTAGATGTTCCATTTGCTATTGCAGATGCTACAACATTAACCGAAGCCGGATACGTCGGCGACGATGTTGAAACTGTTCTTGTTAGGTTGCTTCAAGCAGCAGATTACAATTTGGAAAAAGCTCAGAAAGGAATTGTTTACATTGATGAAATTGACAAGATAGCGCGCAAAAGCGAAAGTACTTCTATCACCCGCGATGTTTCGGGCGAGGGAGTGCAGCAGGCGCTGCTAAAAATTTTAGAAGGAACAGTTGCAGGTGTTCCCCCGCGCGGCGGCAGAAAACATCCCGAGCAAAGTTTGATTAACGTTAACACAAAAAATATTTTGTTTGTCTGCGGCGGAGCGTTTGAAGGAATTGAATCCGTAATCGCATCGCGCATAAATAAAAACATCATCGGTTTTGATTCTAACATTACAAATCCTTCTGAAACTGACAGAGACGGAATCATACAAAAGATCCAGCCGGAAGATTTGGTTAAGTATGGTTTGATTCCTGAATTAGTCGGAAGGCTGCCAATTATTGCACCACTTCACTCGTTAAATGCGAAAGCAATGAAAAATATTCTTACCGAACCCAGGAACGCTATCATTAAACAATACCAAAAACTGTTCGGCATGGAAGGCGTGGAATTGCAGTTTGATCAATCTGCTATGGAAGAAATTGTTAAGAAAGCTATCCAAAGAAAAACCGGTGCCCGCGCTTTGCGTTCGATAGTTGAAGGAATTCTTCTCGATATCATGTATGAACTGCCGACTAAAGAAAATATTGACAAATGCTTGATCACTAAAGATGTAGTTTCGAAAGGCGAAAAACCGGTCTACATAGAAAGCGATAGAAAGACTGCATAGTTATTATCTATAGATGAAAGTTCGTGAAGTATGGAAACTTATTTAGAACAATGGTTGGTTCCCTCTTAAGAACAAAGGGAAGTAATAGACAGTATTAACACAAAATAAAAACCGGCAGGGTAACTATTGCCGGAAACTTAAATGATGATATTGCTTCCGGAACATTAAACAGCATTTATAAGCAGGCACAGTTAAAGAAAGAGAAGTTAAGATTAACCGTTTCTAATAGTTTGTGAGAAAACTGAAAAAACTATTCTGTTTATTCCCCTGATCTTCCCTGTCGTATAGCAGTATGAACAACAACAGTTATATTTCATAAAAAAGAGGTGCACATGAAACGTTCAACCATAATTTCAATGTTATGGTTAATAATTTTATCTTCAATAATGAACGCTCAAATATTGCCCGATTCATCGCAGCTAATCTCACTAGACAAATTTTGGAAAGAAAATCCCGACTGGTATGTTCGCTGGGATAAAGTAAGCGGTACCCCCGCTTCCATGTATGGAACCCAAACAAAGAGTTTCGGTAAAACACCCGAATCTGCAATTCAAAATTTTCTGCTTTATGTCAACAACTATATCATTTTCAATACCGGAAGAAAGCAACGTATTAATAAGAGTCTATA
>CAZQQC010000064.1:0-17215 GCA_964595365.1 uncultured Melioribacter sp. | reverse complement strand
TAGGTTACTTTATTTATGGCGCAATGCGGGGTCCGAAAATGCCGTTTTACGTAGTTTGAACTGGCTTAAAGAAATGATAAGTTAGAGAGCTCTCAGAAGTAACGTAGGAAATATTTAACCATGCGGTATTCACTTCCCTCACTTAAAGTGAATTAATTTTCTAATTGAATATAGACAATTCCTTCCGAAAAAAAGAAAAAGAAAAAAGAGAAAACTTTTTACGCTTTTGTGAAAGGGGGTGCGGCAGGCCTAATCCACAGATTTTCTGCCGATGCTGTAGTAAGTAAATCCGAGTTCTTTCATTTTGACCGGTTCAAAAATATTTCTCCCGTCAAAAATTACCGGAGATTTAAGAGAAGTTTTTATTCTAAAAAAATCCGGATTGCGAAATTCATTCCACTCGGTTAAAATCAGAAGCGCATCGGTGTTTTCGAGAGCTTTATATTGATCATGTAGATAATCTAAAATTTCATCGAGGTAATATTTTGCATTTTCCATCGCAGCCGGGTCATAAGCTACAACATGCGCTCCCAGCTTTACCAGCTCTTTAATTATCACGATTGACGGAGCTTCGCGCATATCATCAGTGTTCGGTTTGAACGCTAAACCCCATACTGCAATTTTTTTCCCTTTGATGTTGTTCTTGAAATGCTGAAGAACTTTTTTAACAATAATTAATTTCTGAAGTCTGTTTACTTCGTCAACAATTTTCAATATCCGCATCGGCGAATTATGATCTTCCGAAGTTTTAATCAATGCGTTCACATCTTTCGGAAAGCACGAGCCGCCGTAACCAACACCGGGGAACAAAAATCTTTTGCCAATTCTTGAATCTGCGCTCATTCCTTTTCGAACCAGATCTACGTTAGCACCTACAGTTTCGCAGAAGTTTGCAAGCTCGTTCATATATGTAACTCTCATTGCAAGGTAAGAGTTCGCGGCATATTTGGTTACTTCCGCGCTTTCAGGGTCCATTTCTAAAATCGGGTTGCCCTGACGAACAAATGGTTCGTACAGCGAACGTATTTTTTCAAAAACCTTTTGAGATTTTGCTCCAACCACAATTCTATCAGGTTTCATAAAATCTTCAACTGCAAATCCCTCGCGCAAAAATTCAGGATTGGAAACTATTTCAAAATTTTTGAGTCCGCGGCTCTCAAATATTTTTGTTACAGATTGCAATGTGCCAACCGGAACGGTACTTTTGTTAATGATAACCTTAAATTCTTTATCGCCCGATTCTTCCAAAATATTTGCGATACCTTCGGAAACATTAAACACATATTTCAAATCGGCAGATCCATCTTCATCCTGAGGTGTTGGTAAACACAAAAAAATAATTTCAGACTCAAGTACGGCTTTATTAAGATCGTTGGTGAAGGTCAACCTTTTCTTTGCAACATTACGTTCGAAAAAGACTTCCAGCCCGGGTTCATAAATTGGAATTTCACCCGAGATAAGTTTTTTCAGTTTACCATCATTGTTATCAACACAAATAACATTGTTTCCCATTTCCGCAAAACAGGTTCCGCTAACTAATCCTACGTAGCCGGTACCGATGACCGATAGATTCATCTTATTCCCTTTTAAGTTTAGTAAATGAAATCTTTATCAATTTCTTTAAATGTTTTTGCCGATACATCTTTGAAAGAGACAATCGGATTTTTCACTTTCCAATCTATATTCAAGTCGGAATCGCTGAATAGAATTGCTTTCTCACTTTGTTTATCATACAGCGCAGTACATTTGTAACTAAATATTGCCTCGGCAGATAAAACCGAAAAGCCATGAGCAAAGCCGGCTGGAATCCACAACTGAAATTTATTCTCCTCGCTAAGTTCAATCGAATAGTGTTTACCGAAAGTAGGCGAGCCGAATCGAATATCCACAGCTACGTCCAAAACTTTTCCGAATACAACGCTGCATAATTTGCCTTGAGCAAACGCGCCGGTCTGATAGTGTAAACCTCTAATTGTTCCTTTGACAGATTTCGAAATATTATCTTGCACAAATGCCGGATTCAGTTCATCTTGAATATATTTTTTTTGATTGTATGCTTCGAAGAAATATCCGCGTTCATCGAGAAAGACGTCGGGTTTTATAAGCAGTAATCCGTCAATAAATGTTTTTTCAAATTTCAGAGCCCACCTCAATATTTTGGGTTTTGATGCCAGCGCCAGGCAGTGTGGATTATATTATCAATCGTATACTTTGGTTTCCAGTTCAAGACTTTCAGCGCTTTGGTATTATCTGCAATAAGAATTGCCGGATCACCTTTGCGTCGATCGGTAATTTTAAAGGTTATCTTTTTGCCGGTAATAATTTCTGCAGTTTTAATTATTTCCATAACCGAATTTCCGGCACCTGTACCAAGGTTAATTATTGTAGATTCATTTCCCTCTGCTAAAAACTCCAATGCTTTAACATGAGCATCACTCAAATCATTAACATGAATGTAATCACGAATACAAGTTCCATCCGGAGTTTCATAATCATTTCCAAAGACAAAGACTTTCTCGCGCTTACCGTTTGCAGCTTCAAGTATAATCGGAATAAGATGGGGTTCCGGGTTGTGACTTTCGCCAATTTCCGCAGAATCATCGGCACCCGCAGCATTGAAATATCTCAGTGAAACATATTTCATTCCGTACGCGGATTGAAAATCTTTCAGCATTATTTCAATCATTAGTTTGGTATTTGCGTAAGGATTAATCGGGTCCGTCCGTAGTTCTTCGGAAATCGGAATTTTTGCGGGATTGCCGTATACCGAGCACGTGGATGAGAAAACAAAATATTTTACTTTGTTTTCGGACGCCGCTCGAATCAAATTATAGCTTCCTACAACATTGTTCATGTAATAAAGTCCGGGACGTTCAACGGATTCACCAACGTAGGCAAAAGCAGCAAAATGAATAACAGCTTCGGGCAAATGCTTTTGAACCATCTGTGAAATTTTTTCGGCATCGCGTATGTCAACAATTTCAAATTGAACGTCCTCGAGTACAGATTCTCTGTGCCCCCGTGAAAGGTTATCGGCTACAATTATTTCATGATTACTTTTCGAAAGCATTCTTACAAAATGAGAACCAATATAGCCGCCTCCGCCACTAACTAAGATTCGCAAAAGGTCTCCGTTTTACTTTGTTCCAAAATACAAAATATTTTTTTTACGAAACTTAATTATTGCTCGTGACTGTCTTAATAGATTACTAAATATTCAAATACTGATTCCAAATTTTGTACAATTCGTATGTAGCATTAACATCTTTACCGCAGTAAATAGCGATGTCTTTGATTCTACCGGCTTTGTAAAGTTCCTTCACTTCCATTCCGGTTATTCCTTTTGATTTCGGCGAATCAATTCCGAATGCGTGACAATAAAAATCAAGATTGAATTTTTTTGTAATACCGTAAAACGTGAACAATTCCAGAAGATCAAGGTGAAGACTCGTATCAAAGCGGTTTCTCATTAAATTTTTAGACGGCTTAATTTTATTGATCGCCGAGCGTATCAAGATAAATGGAATATCGAAATTGCGGCCGTTAAAGGAAATCACCTTTTCTGCTTTGTCAACATACCTCCAAAAATATTTCAGCATTTCCTGTTCGGTCAACGGTTTGTACTTTGTAACTTCTTCTTCTGCAACCCATTCGTCATTTGTTCCGCTTTCATACAAGACCATCGATTTTTCTTTCTCGGTATTCAGCAAACCAATTGCAACAATTTTAGCTGTTAAAGGATAGAGACTCAAATAACGTTTAGCCTCTTCAATCAATTCGTCCTTTCTTTGCTGGTCTTTTTCCTGTTCTGCATGTCTTAGTAAAAATTCTTGTTGCGATTCGGAGAGGTCGTCAAACTCAACGCCCACTGTTTCGATGTCAAATACAAGGTTCATTTCACCCCTTTTTTTATTTCATTAAGAACATAATAAAATTTGAACTGAATTTACAGCCCAAAGAAAATTTTATGTTACAATGGCTGCATATTGATTAAAAAATTTATTTCATTATTTTAGTTCCGGGTAAAAGAGAGAATGAATGAACACAAAAAATCGGGCGTTGTTTATAGATATGCTGCGCGGTCTCGCAATACTTGTGATGGTCGAAGTTCATGTTTTCAATGAATTGCTGGATCCGTCAATTAAAGGTCAAGCGTGGTTCTCGCTTCTAAATTTCATAAACGGTCTGGTAGCTCCTTCTTTTCTTTTTGTCTCCGGTCTCGTTTTTGTACTGTCGCTTCAGAAGGGAACTGACGATCTGAGAAAGTTCGGTAAAGCATTCTGGAAAAAACTTCTGCGAATCGGAATAATTCTTCTTGCAGGTTACTCCCTTCATCCGCCCTATTATTCGATACAGAAGTTAATGAATCATTGGACGCCGGATGTTATCAAGCAACTGTTCATTGTCGATATCTTGCAGTGCATCGGCATTGGTTTATTAATTCTTCTCTTTGCCAGGATAATTTTCAAAAGCGAAAAGTCGTTCTATATTTTCGTGGCTATTGTACTAATAATTGTTCTTGCACTCAGTCCGGTATTATGGAAAATCGACCTCAACAATTTTTTACCTATACCGTTGGCAAGTTATTTCAACACATTGAACGGTTCACTCTTTCCGGTTTTTCCATGGTTCAATTTTCTATTTGCCGGAGCGCTAGTTTCAAAATATTATGTAGATGCACGTAACAAAAACGGCGAGAAAATTTTCGTACAAAAAATAATTCTTGCCGGTATCTGTTTTGCACTAGTTGGCGAACTGTTTCTCAGATTGGTAATTCCACATAATGCTGAAGTAATACGCCCTCACCCGATATTTTTTATCGAAAGATTGGGTGTCGTTTTTGCAATACTTGGCTGTTGCTGGTATTATGTTCGGCGAAAAGAAAATTACAGTTCGTTCATTCTTGATGCCAGCAGGGAATCGCTTTTAATCTACTGGCTCCACTTGCAGGTAATCTTTCGTAAATTTTTCAGCGGCAAAAGTCTTGTTGATCTCTACGGGGGACAACTAAACATTTTCTGGTGTGTTTTTGTCACGCTCGCAATATGCGTTCTGATGATTTATGCAGCTAAACTTTGGAGCTGGTCGAAAAAACAATATCCGCAAATTTCGAAAAGGATTGTTTACGGTTTTGTCGCAGCAGGGTTGGTAATATTCGGAATCAACGGAATTTTTCTGTTAGACTTTTAGTATCTTAACTTCGCTTTCAACAGATTTAACAGCGTCATAAAATTCTTTGGGGATCGGCATAGGCTTTTTGCTGTGCTTATCAATATGAACCATTACACCGCTACCTCTGGCGATAATTCTACCGGTCTTTGAGTTTTCTACGATATGTTTTAGCCCGAAGCTGGTGTTTTTGATGAAATCGATTCTCGTATAAACATTCAATTCATCGTCGAGAACCGAGGGTTCCAGATAATCGCATTCGTTATGTGCCATAATAACAAAAGAATTTCCGTCCAAAATTTCCGAAAGACTCCGCTTAAATTTTAAATCGCGGAGGTAGCGAATTCTAGCATCCTCGAAGTATGTAAAGTAAACTGAATTATTGCAGACGCCAAGCATATCTACTTCATGAAATTTTACAACTTCAACTATTTTATGCGTGAATTTAGATTTTTCCATTTCGCTTCCAAATTTATTTCGAAATTTATATTCAAGAATTTTTTTTCAAATAAAGATTACGCAACAACTTTCTCAATAATTTTTGCCGCTTGATTTATTTCTTCGAACGAAACATCCATATGGGTTACCGCTCTTATAATTCCAACTTTTCCGGTGCCAAGAAGCAAATTGTCCTCGCTGCATTTTTTCAAGAAATCTTCCACATTCAAATTAACAACAGAGAACATCACAATGTTTGTTTCAACGTTTGCAAGATCGACATTAACATTTTTTATCCCGGCAAGAATGTAAGCCAGCTTTTTTGCTTTTTCATGATCTTCTTTCAATCGCGAAATATTATTTTTTAATGCATATAATCCCGCGGCAGCAATAACACCCACCTGCCTCATTCCTCCGCCCCAGGCTTTTCTTTTACGGTAAGCTTCTTTGATAAAATCTTTTTTGCCTGCTATTATAGAACCGATCGGCGCACCCAACCCTTTTGAAAGACAGCACGATACCGTGTCGAAGTGTGAAGCATATTCTGAAGGGAGAATCCCGGTTTCAACAGATGCATTCCAAATTCTTGCGCCGTCAAGATGAAAATAAAGATTGTGTTTCATGGCAAGTTTGCTTAATGCTCGAATATTTTCTAAGGGGTTAATTGTTCCGCCAGCACGGTTATGGGTGTTCTCAACTTCCATCACTTTTGTTCGTGCCATGTAATATGCGCTTGCCGGTCTAATTAATGGTTCAACCTGTTCCGGGGTAAAAATTCCTTTGGTGCCTTCAATCAGGCTAAGTTGAATACCACTCAACGCTGCCGGAGAACCGGACTCGTATTGAAAAATGTGAGAGTCTTTTTCGCAGATAACTTCGTCTCCCGGATTTGTTAACACATTCAACGATATTTGATTGCCCATCACTCCACTCGGAACAAAAAGTGCAGCTTCTTTTCCGAGCAGTTCGGAAGCGAAAGATTCAAGTTTGTTTGCAGTCGGATCTTCTTTGTAAACATCATCGCCAACTTCAGCTTCATACATTGCTTTGCGCATTCCTTCCGATGGCTTTGTTACTGTATCGCTTCTGAGATCAATAAATTTTTTCATGACTTTTTCTTTTTCCTAAATGGTAATTTTCTGTAGATAAAAAATAAAACGGTTAAAACCGAAACCAAAGAAGCAGCTAACGGAAAGATGTATGGATATTTTGAATAGAAACTTGGTACGTCTTGAATGTTTACATCGCCAACAAGAAAATCTTTCGTGAACAATTTTGTTTCGGAAATTGTTTTTCCAAGCGGATTTATTATGCAACTGATGCCGCCGTTTGCAGCCCGCACAATACTTTTACGGTTTTCAACCGCTCTCAAAACAGAAATTTCTTTATGCTGGAACGGACCGCTTGAATATCCGTACCAGCTGTCATTTGTTGCAACCACAATTAGGTCGGCGCCTTCTGCAACAAAAGCGGTAACAAATTCGGGATAGATCGACTCTATGCAAACAACACCGGCGGCTTTAAGAAGAATGCCGTTTAAGTGATTAAAATCGAAGACAGTTTGTTGCGTACCAACGTTCCAGCTTGAAATGCCAACCTGCCATTTGATAAAATTGCCAAGAAACGGAAGCTCTTCAACAAACGGAACGTGCTCGCCAAAGGGGACAAGTTTTATCTTACCATATTTTTGAATATTGAAATCGTGCGGCGAGAATAAAAGTATTGAATTATAAGATGTGTACAAGTAACCGCCCGGGGTTTTTTTGGCATCTTTTGGCGCTTCGTTTTCGTTGAAATAAAAATTCATGTCGGGCATTCCGGTCATTAAGAAAACATTTTGGGAAGAAACGAATTGACGAATCCGCGCAACTTCCAATTCATGATTACCTGAAAGCAGATATACAGGCAATGCCGATTCCGGCCAGATAATTAATTTAGCCCCTTCCTTAATTGCACGTTGAGATAAATCCAAATACAAATCCAATTGTTTATCTAGATTACCTTCCTGCCATTTATCCCATGGATTCAGGTTCGGTTGAATCAACCCTACTCTAACTTTTGTATCCGAAATTTTGAAACTGTTTTCTCGGATAATTCCGTAAGTGAGAACAAAAACAATTATGGTTAAAGCTGCAATTCCAAATTGCCAATTTATTTTTTTTGTTTCCGCAACATCTTTCAGAGCGAGATAGAGAAAGAGGTTCACAAACAGAATCATCAACGACAACCCGTACACGCCTACGACATCGGCAATTTGAATCATGTGATTCAGATAGGGCAGCGAATTACCGAGTGTTAACCAGGGAAAGCGTAAGTCTGTTAAGCTGTAAAGAAATTCGAACGACACCCAGTAGAAAGGGAAAAGATAAAGTGCAGCCTTCTTTCCAAAACTCTTTCTTGAAAAATAGTAGAGAGTTGATACGATCAGATAAAAGAGAGGATTGAAAACCAGAAGGGCTGCACCCGAGATCATCAGAAACTTATCGGCTTCTTTGGTCCAGCTTCCGATCCAGTATAAAGTAATAAGGTTAAAAAAGAAAAGCGTGAAGTAAGTAAACCGATTTACCGAAAAAAGATTTTCTTTTTTCTCAAGGACAAAGAAATACGGAATCAATGCAAAGAAAACTAAGAATGGAAAAGGAATCGGCGGGAATGAAAGTCCCAGCATAATCCCGCTTGCAGTACCCAACAACAAATTTCTATTTCTTTCTTTCTTTTGCCCGGGCAGAAGCAGAAGTCTATTTTTTTTCAGAAAGTTCATGGCTTTTTCTTTTCTTTAGTACGTGCTTGACAATAATTACAATGATGACCACCGCTGTTAATAGAAGAACTATTTCGGAATATTTTGAAAGATAATAATCAACCAGATCTAAGTTTCTGCCGAGCTGAATGCCGAAGAAAATCAAAAGTGCATTCCAGAAAAAAGAACTTGTCGCAGCATAAAAAAATGTTCTTGCAGGTTTCAATTTATGAACACCGGAAAAGAAACTGACCACAGCGCGCGTGCCCGGTAAAAAACGGTTGATCAAAATTAAATTGTAACCATACTTGTGAAAAAATAGATCCGCCTTTTCCAAAGACTCATGCTTAATGAATTTGAATTTCGCGGAGCGTAGAAATTTTTCACCAAGAAATTTTCCGAAGTAGTACATCACAATGAATCCGATTGCGCTACCAACACTTGTTAAAAGTAAGATCGGGATAAATCCGACTGCCGATTTAGCGATCAAAGTTGAGCCGATCAGTATAACAAAATCACTTGGCGAAGGCGGAAAAATATTTTCAACAAAAGAGAAAAAGAAAAGCACAACGTAAATTAGCGCGGGATCAAGTGTGCCTATATAGGAAATTATATCTTGAAGCATCATTTATCTTTTTTGGTGAGAAGAACAACCGAGTATGCGGCGCAACCTTCTTCACGTCCGGCAAAACCCAAACCTTCCGACGTAGTTGCTTTAATTGAAATTTGGTCTTCGTAAGTATTCAAAATTTTGGCTATCTCCGATTTCATTTTTGGAATGAACGGTTCTAACTTCGGCTGCTCAAGTAAAACCGTCGCATCGATATTTCCGATTTCGAAATGTTTTTCCCTCATCAAATAGTACACTTCACCGAGAAGATTTTTGCTATCAATACCCTTGTACTTCGGATCGGAGTTCGGGAAATGATGACCGATATCACCAAGGGCAAGCGCTCCAAGAACTGCATCGCAAACTGAGTGAAGAAGAACGTCTGCATCTGAATGACCGGCGAGACCTTTTGTGTGCGGTACTTCAATGCCGCCAATAATCAATTTACGATTCTCGGCAAACCGGTGAACATCATAACCAAAACCGATCTTGAATTGTACGCTCAATATCTTATCTCAAATCGTGTGAATTCATTTTTTGGTTCTTCCCATTTGATGGAAGCGCTTTTAACATCAGCATAAGCCGGTCCTACACGAATTATATTGTACATCTCTTCAACAATAGCTTTCTCGCCTTCAACAACAGTATAAACTTCCCCGCTTCGCAAATTTTTGGTATAACCGTTAAGCTGGAGCCGTTCGGCATTTCGCAAAACAAAATATCGGAACCCAACCCCCTGAACCATCCCGTTCACTATAATTTCAGCGCGAACCATTTCCTTTTTGATCTTTGCTAAAAATTGAATCGAACACTTCCGAAACAATCAGACCGAAAAAAATCAAAGCGCCTCCTGCTAAACCAAAATTACTGATTTTTTCGTTGAGTAAAAAGAAAGCAAAGATTGCTGCGAAGATCGGTTCGAAAGAATAAATTATTCCGGCTTTTGTAGGACTAACCACTTTTTGAAATTTTGTCTGCAAACCTATATTGAAAAGTGTGGCGAGCAGCGAAGTATATAGCAATCCAAACAACAGATACTTAGTTGGGGAAACATGTATACCTTCATATGAAACTCCGGCAAAAATAACTGCCGCGATGAAACTCAGCAACGAAACCGTTACAAGTTGTGCAATTAGAATTGTCCAGTAATCATTTTTTGCAGAAATGATATCGATGTAAACGATATGGACAGCAAAGAACATTGCACAAATCAGAGTCATACCATCGCCGAAATTGAAATTTGATCCAAGTTCGCTTAAGAATGTTGTAATAGAACTTCCGCCGCTTGAAAGGAAAAGTATTCCGAAAAAAACAAGTATTGTTCCAGTCACAGCACCTTTAGCAGGCATTCGTTTTTCAATTATCATTTGAAAAACGGGGACCATAACTACAAGCGAACCTGTAATGAAACCAGATTTTGTTGCAGATGTATTTTTCAACCCGATTGTCTGTGTAACGAAACCCAGAAAAAGTAGCAATCCCAAGAAGATGCCGGGAAATATTGATTCTCTGTCAATCTTATTTTTTCTAACCAACATGATCACAGCTAACACGCCGGCTGCGATAGCAAATCTGAAAGCAATAAAAAGTGTGGAAGAGATATCGTGAAGCGATTCTTTAACAATTACGAATGTCGCTCCCCAGATTAAAGTCATTAAAAGAAGTGCGCTCTCGCCAAAATATTTGCCTGTCGTTTTTCGAGGAAGTTTACTCATCGTCAAAAGAATAGCCAAAAGATTTTAACATGCCGGGATCCGAACGCCATTTCTCTTTTACTTTAACATGAAGATCGAGATAGACTTCGTGCTGAAGAAATTTTTCTATGTCGGTGCGTGCTGTCTGCCCTAATTTTTTTATTAAGTCCCCTTTCGCGCCAAGAACGATCGGTTTCTGCGATTCCCTTTCTACAACTATAGACGCGTTTATGTAATGCTTGGAGTTTTCACGCTCCTTAAAATCTTCAATTAAAACCTCCGTGCTGTAAGGAACTTCGTTGCGGTAGAGCTCAAATATTTTTTCGCGGATAATTTCGGAAACAAAGAAGCGTTCGTTTGCCCCGCTCAAATTATCATCCGGAAAATATTTCGGATGTTCCGGCAAAAATTCTACAATCGTTTCTGTTACCGACAAAATATTGAATTCTTCTTTTGCAGATACGGGAATTATTTTTTCGAAAATATTCTTCATCGACAAATCGCCGATCAGTTTTTCGACGGAAGGCTGGTCCGATAAATCGATCTTATTTAGTACGAGCATCTTTTTAGTTTCAAGCTCCGAGAGAATTCGAGCAACCACTGAGTCCGACAAAGTTTTTGAACCGGTGGGATCGTTTTTGACGTCGATAATCACCAAAATAATATCTGCATCTTTAACCGATGCATAAACATACTCCAGCATTCGCTCTTGCAAAAGGTATTCCGGATTAAGAATACCGGGTGTGTCTACAAAAATAATTTGGTAATTATCGGCAGATAAAATACCGAGAATTCTTTTACGCGTTGTCTGCGGCTTACTTGTAACTATCGAAAGCTTCTCGCCAACGAGAGCATTCATCAAGGTCGATTTGCCGGCATTCGGTTTCCCTATGATTGTTACAAATCCGGATTTAACTAGCATGAAACACTATTCTTATTTTGTGGTGCGAAAATATTGAAACTATGATAGATAAGCTAATTCAAATTTGCTGCCGCTTTTTTTATGTTGTGCTTATTCTAGTGCGAAATGTTGTTCAACCTATTTTTGAAATTCTTATGTGCATCGGCTGAAAAATATGCACCGAATAATAAAATCAGCAACAGGACCGATATAACAATAATTACGCTGCTATCGTTAAGGAATTTTTGCAGTTGAGCAATATTTTTATTGGCAACCGTCTTTGCATTATTAAAAAACTGCGACGAAACGGAAATGGGACCACCGGTTTGACGAAGCGGCAGTATTGACAAAACAACAGTCAAAATACCAATCGATAACAACCCGATTACAGAAATAAAAAAGTAACTGACTTTGTGTTTGACTGTTTTCGCTTTCACAACGATCAAATTCATTAGGCGATCGGTAAAACCTTCGGGTGCGTGTTCGGTTTCAATCTGCTTTAAGGATTCGTGAACCGTTCGTAGTGCTCTCAAGCGGGTAACAAAATTGTCATCTTTCCGTAATCCGGCATTCATTTCGTCCAGTTCGGATGAATCGAGTTCACCGTCAATATATTTGTTTAATATTTCATCTGTTAATTTATTCATAACATTTCCTCTTGATAATTGTGCTTGAGAAGAAGATCTTTAAGAGCATTGCGAGAACGGTGAAGTAAAACTTTTGTATTCACCAAAGATATTCCGAGGACTTGACTAATCTCGTTGAGCGACATTCCATCCATGTAAAATAAAATGACAACCAGTGCATTCCGAATTGGAAGTTGGTCCACCATTTTCAAAATATATTCTCTAACGTTTTCCGATGCTGCGTAAACTTCGTTGTTGTAACCGCTCAATTCAAATTCTTCATCAATTGAACTCATCTGTTGTTCAATTTTTCTTTTCTTGGAAGATAAAACCGTCAAGCCAGTATTAAAAACTATTTTATAAATCCAAGTTGAGAATTGAGAATCTTTCCGGAAATTTTTCAAAGAATTATACACTTTCAAAAAGCTATCTTGAAGCGCCTCCTCGGCATCGAGTTCGTTTTTCAGAAGGCGTTTCAAAAGTGAAAATGCTTTATCCTTGTACCTTTCAACAATCAGCGAAAAATCGGAAACATTCCCGCGGTTGATAGAATCGATTATCTCAATGTCGCTTAAGTGTCTCATCCTACCATTAGACTTAAATTCGCAATTGAAGGTTACACTGTCGTAGAAAATTTCTGTAACCTTTTTACCGTCCGATCGAGTCCAAAGAAGTGAAGTAAAATAAACACAATTAAAAATTAACTTAATTGAATCAAAAGAGAAACAAAATAAGTTGTAACCTTTTGACAAGAGATTGAGTCACAAGTATTAAATAAACAAAGGAGGATAAAATGGACGGCGGCGAGATTGTTGGAATAGTATTCTTTTTGGTAACGGGCATTGTTATAGTTACTTACTTATACTTTCGATCACGCGAAAAACAAATGATGATCGAAAGGGGATTATCGTACGAGCAGATGGTAGAACTTCTCAAAACAAAACGCGATCCGTACATTATGCTGAAACTCGGAATTATTACTTTAAGTGTGGGAATCGGTTTGGGATTAGGTTTTCTATTTGAGTACTTAACCCGTTATCAGGTAACTTATGAAAATAATTACACCGGATACCAGACGGTTGATGCATGGATGCCGTTCTGGATTGTAACTATGGCCGGTTTAGGTTTTATAGCTTCGTTTTGGGTTACAAGAAAACTAAAAAATGGGAATTAACTTTGAACAGCTGGAATAGGTCTGAGACCGATCCTAAAAAAATAGGGAAGGGTCTGCCCGCCTCGTTTACAAAGCGAGACGAGGGACTCTTCCCAACATTTAAAATAATTTATGCAAGTTCATGCTCTTCAAGCCAGCGTTGTGCATCAAGAGCTGCCATACAGCCGCTTCCGGCAGCAGTTACCGCCTGTCTGTAAGTTTTATCTGCAACATCTCCTGCAGCAAAAACACCTTCAATGTTAGTATGGGTTGAACCTGGTTTCACTTTTAAATAACCGGTTTCATCCATATCAAGAATACCTTTAAAGAGAGATGTGTTCGGTTGATGACCGATCGCCATGAAAATTCCATCTGCCGGCACTTCCCATGTTGAACCGTCTTTCGGGTTTTGAAGCAGCGCTCCGGTTACAAATTTTTTCCCATCTTCTTCTTTTCCCAAAATCTTTTTGATAACAGCGTTAGTTGTGAATTTTATTTTTGGATTTTTCTTTGCGCGTTCGATCATAATTTTAGAAGCTCTGAATTCGTCGCGGCGATGGACAAGCGAAACTTCCGAAGCAAATTTTGTTAAGTAGGTTGCCTCCTCAAATGCGGTATCTCCTCCGCCTACTACAAGCACTTTAAGATTGCGGAAGAAAAATCCGTCGCACGTTGCACACGCCGAAACACCGTATCCCATGTATTTCTTTTCGCTATCCAGGTTAAGTAACTTCGCCGAAGCTCCGGTTGAAATGATTACTGAGTCTGCAGTGTAAGTTTCATTTTCTGCTTTAACAACAAACGGATGTTTTGAAAAATCAACTTCGGTCACATTCTTAAACATACATTTAGCACCGAAGCGGCATGCCTGCTTTCTCATAATGTCCATCAATTCCGGCCCTTGAATGCCGTGCTCAAATCCGGGATAATTTTCTACTTCTGTTGTAATTGTTAATTGTCCGCCGGGCTGCAATCCCTCAAACACAATAGGATTCAAATTTGCACGTGATGCATAAAGCGCAGCCGTTAATCCAGCCGGACCAGACCCAATAATAATTACTTTATGGTGATTCTCGGTCATTTAATTCTCCAAATTTTCTCAAACAAAATTAGTTAATCATTTATTCATTTTCTGTACTGCCCGGCTGTTTTCTATTCCTCAAAAATGTATTGATTTTTTACATGTAATCGGAATAACTATGTATAAAAATTTTCAAATCAATTTGTAAAAGATAAAATGCTTTACTCTCCACCAACGACCGCACTGCAGTGGCTCATTTTATAATATTAGATGCATTCCTTGATTGATAGATTCGGAATCTATTCCGGCTGACTTACTACTCTAAAAATTCTGCATTTCTCTTTAGTCCGGCTAATTTTGCCCGTTTGATGGGACTGGTTTCAAAACGCATTTTAAACTGTTCTTCCGTCATTATTGATATTTCACCTAAGTCCATTTCTTTGTTAACGGGTTCAAATTCTTTCTCGCCTGTTAAAACTGAAAATTTGTTATTCCACGGACAAACATCCTGGCAAATATCACAGCCGAACAGCCAGTTGTTAAATTGATTTTTAAAATTATCCGGAATAGAATTTTTGTTTTCTATCGTTAAGTATGAAATACATTTATTTGCATCAAGAACATATTCTTGCACAATGGCATCCGTCGGACAAGCTTCGATGCAAGCGGTACATGAGCCGCAGTAATCTTTAATACGTTCATTGTAGTCAAAATCAAAATTGGTTATAACCGTTGCAAGGAAAAACCAGCTTCCCATTTCGAGATTGATAACATTTGTATGTTTACCTAACCAGCCGATTCCTGCACGCACAGCCCACGCTTTATCCATCACAGGCCCGGTATCAACGTAAGTTACACATTCAAACGCAGAATTGATCTTTTTTAGTTCCTCTTCAAAAATTTCCAGTCTATCCCAAATTATAAGATGATAATCTCTACCCCATGCATAGCGGGAAATTTTTCCATAACCTTTTTGTCCGTCATATTGGTAAGATGTGTAATAATTCATTGCAAGAGAAATTACGCTTCTGGCATCCGGCAAAATATTTTTAACGTCGAAACGTTTTTCAAAATTGCGGGACATGTATTCCATCGAGCCGTGATAATTACGATCGAGCCAGATTTTCAAATTTTCGCTTTCGATTTTCAACTCACGGGCTTGCGCAAATCCGACAAAATCAAAACCGAGTTCTTTTGCCTTTTCGATAACAATCTGGTTCGTAATTTTATTTTGGGAATTCATTTCACCACTTCAGCTTCTTCTCGAAGACTTTAACGAAAATGTCGTTGTTGTGAATTTTCACCTCGTAAACATCCAGCCCTTTTATGCCTCCCGCAATTATCCCGGTTTTAAGATCGTATTGCCAGCCATGTGCGGGACAAGTAATTTTTCCGTTTTCAATAATGCCATCATAAATTATCGAAGCTTTCTGATGAAGGCAGATGTTGCTTAGGGCGTACACTTTGCCGTCGACCTTGAAGAGAGCAAGTTCAACGTCATCGATAATGAATCTTCGTCCAACCTTTTCTTTCAGATCGGAATACTTGCAGACTCTGGTGAATCCTTGAAACTCTTTCATCAAATCATCTCTGTAAACACTTCGTCAATCGAAAAACCACGATCGGATTTGGTTACAGTTGCAACGATAACTTCAGGGTCGTGTTCAAAAAACAATTTCCAGTTCTCGTCAATAGCGGCGGGAAGTATCTTCTTTTTTTCCTCAATTGTAATCATCGGCTGAAGATCGTAACCCATCACGTAGGGTATTGGAATGTGAGATGCAAATGGAAAGAGATCGCCGCAATACAAAACCGTATTCAGCGAATCATGAACCTTGATTATCTGTTGAGATATTGTGTGCCCGTTGATTGGTAAAAGATTTATTTCGTCGTCGAACTGAGATTCGCCGTCGACCATTTGCAGCATTCCTTCCTTCTGAAGCGGCATAAATCGTTCTTGAATAAAACTTGCGCGGTCTTTCTCAATCGGATTTGTTGCCCACTCAAAATGTTTTTTCTGAACGTAGTACCTCGCATTGGGAAAAGTCGGAATCCATTTCCCGTCTTTGAGCGTTGTTGATCCACCCGTGTGATCAAAATGAAGATGCGTTAGCAAAACATCGGTAATTTCCCACGGCTTAATACCGATTTTGGAAAGAGAATTAATCAGAGTAAATTTGTGCTGATCGAGTCTATAAATTTTTGAAAATTTTTCATCCCAGTTTTCACCAATTCCTGTATCAATCAGAATTTTTCGTAAATCGCTTACCAGCAAAAGGTTGCGTGCGTGAAGTGTTACTCTGTTTTCTTCGTCTGCCGGATTGGTTTTGTTCCAAAGAATCTTAGGGATAATTCCGAACATTGCACCGCCGTCCAGACCAAAGACACCGGTTTCAATTGCGTGCAATGTATATTTTCCAATTTTCATCTTATCACTTCATTATTATCTTAAAGAAGTAATTAGCTAATGCCTATCAAAAAACTATGGAATTTTTTATGAACAACAAAATAGAAAGAAAAAAGTTCTCAATTATTCATCAAACGGATCGGTAAAAAAGCAAAGTCAAAAAATTATAACAACTAGTTACAACGGAAAATTCCCATCGGATTATTTGCCGGCAGAGGCTGAACTTTTAGAAAAATAATTAATAGTATAAAAAAAGGACTTGATGATGCAAGTCCTTTTAATAATCTTTTGAACTGTTTACAATGAACATCTAAATTTATCTTCCTAATCCATCCAGATATTCTTTCTTTTTCATCAGGGTGTCTTTATCTTCAACATGTTTAGGATCTGGAACACAGCAATCAACCGGACAGACGGCAGCACATTGCGGTTCATCATGAACGCCGGTGCACTCAG
>CAZQQC010000063.1:0-17453 GCA_964595365.1 uncultured Melioribacter sp. | reverse complement strand
GTTCAACTGCACCGGCTTTTTCTTTTTTCTTAAAGCGAATGAGGTCGCTGACTTTTCCAAACAGTACCGGAATTCTCAACCTGTACTCTTCAACTTTGGTATATACAACCGGAACAATGATCAATGTTAAGAAGAGCGATGAAGTTAATCCGCCGATCAATGCCCACGCCAGACCGGATTTCCATTCCGAACCGGAGCTTGCAGAAAATGCAATCGGTGTCATACCAAATATCATTGTTAAAGTTGTCATGAAGATGGGGCGGATTCTCATTCTTCCGGCATCAATCAAAGCGTCGTGCAGACTTTCGCCTTTCGATCTCATGTAATTTGTTCGATCAACCAAAAGTATTCCGTTCTTACCCACCAATCCGATGAGCATGATGATACCGAGAATCGTAAAGATGCTTAACGATTTCATCGTGAGCGCAAGTGCAAAAAGCGCACCGATCATAGCAAGCGGAATCGAAAACAAAATTACAAACGGATAAATGAATGAATCGTACAACGCAACCATAATCATGTACGTGAACAAAATGCCGGCAAGAAAAGCAAGACCGAGATCACCGAACGATTCGTTCTGATTTTTTATGTCGCCCTCCCACGAATAAGTTATTCCGGCGGGAAGTTTCATCTCTTCGAGTTTCTTCTGAATATCCTGTGCTATACTGCCGCTTGGCCTGTTGATTGCCTGCGAGTAAATCATTACCGAGGCGTTTCTATCCTGACGCCCCAATTTTGTAGGACCGGTTGCCCGCGTAATATTTGCAAACTGTTTTAAATAAATCGTTTGACCTTTTCTGTTAACAAATGAAATGCCTCCCAGGTTATCCGTTCTGGAACGGTCGAATTGATCGAGTGCAACTCTGATATCGTAGTCGATATCGCCTTCGCGAAGTTTTGAATCGTTATCTCCCGTTAATGCTACCTGCAGACCTGCGCCGACTTCAGCCAAAGTTAAACCGTAGCTCACAAGTTTTCTTCTATCGAGTTCAATTCTTGTTTCCGGATTTCCTTCTTGAGATGAAAGCCGAACATCCGCAGTTCCGGGAATAGTTTTTACAACGCTTGCAACTTTGTTCGCAGTTCGAACAACATCTTCATAGTTCGGGCCTTTGAGAAGCAACTGCACGGGCGACTGATTTGCAACACCGAAAAGTCCTATAGGATTAACTCTAACTTTTACGCCGGGAATTTTCTGTGCAATTTCTTTAATAGCAATTCCAACTTCATCTGTGGTTCTCTTCCTTTGATTTTTCGGAACAAGAACAACGTCAATTTCGGTAGAGTTTGCCGAAGAGAACCCGATTAATCCTTCCGTTGACGAACCAACATTGACATAAATTTTTTCTACTTCGGGCAATTTTCCAATCATTATTTCAACTTCTTGAGAAACTCTATTAGTAGTTTCGATCTTTGTTCCCGGCGGCAGCTCCATCGTTACTGCAAATTCGCCTCTATCTGTTTGAGTCATGAATTCAAATCCGATAAATCCTGCAGGTATCAATGCAAACGAAAGAATTAGTATTGCTATTGTAACCAATGCAACTTTGCCTCGATTCTTGAAACTCCATTTTAACGCTCTGATATAAGACTCGGTGAAATTTTTGAATTCCTTTTCAAACCATATTGCGAACTTTCCTAATAAGGTTTTACTCGTAAGCCGTTCCAATTTTCCGAATCTTGAAGCAAGAAGCGGAGTCATAGTGAAAGAGACAAACAAGCTCATCAAAGTTGAGAACACAACTACAACAGCAAATTGACGGAGAATATTACCGATAATTCCTCCTACAAGAGCTAGCGGAAGAAATACCGCAACGTCTACGGATGTTATGGCGAGCGCAGCAAATCCAATTTCATTTCTACCTCTCAACGCTGCTTCTTTTCTTTCTGTTCCGCGCTCGAGGTAATGATAAATATTTTCCAGCACAACGATAGAGTCGTCAACAAGAATACCAACTACGAGAGAGAGACCCAGCAATG
Organism: uncultured Melioribacter sp.; assembly: GCA_964595365.1. Taxonomy (GTDB): domain Bacteria; phylum Bacteroidota; class Ignavibacteria; order Ignavibacteriales; family Melioribacteraceae; genus Fen-1258. Next base: position 15,473 of record CAZQQC010000063.1, on the reverse strand, counting down.
TCATCAGGTTCAGCGTGAAACCCAAAGCATAAATTGCAATGAAAGTAGAAATCATAGATGACGGAATCGCGATCAAAATAATTAAAGAGTTCCTTATGCTGTGCAAAAACATTAGCATCACAATTGCTACAAGCACTACCGCAATCGAAAGATCTTCTTTAACTGCATTGGCTGCATCAATCGTAAAAATAGAACCGTCTTCTGCAATATCAAACTTTAGATTTATGTTTTTGTTCTCGGTTTCGAGTTTTTTCATTTCTTTCTTAACAAGACCTGCAACCTCAACTGCGTTTGCGTCCGATTGTTTTTGTAAAACTATTCCAACGGTATTTTTAAAATTTATTCTAGTAATGTTTTCATAATCTTTTATTCCGTCTTGAACTTCGGCAATATCGCCAAGCTTTATTTCCCCTCCCTGGCGCGATTCTCCTATTGTAAGATCGCGCAGGTTGTCAACCGATGTTATTTTTCCGGCAATACGAACAATAAACTGCCCGTCTGTATCTTTAATTTTTCCGGTCGGAAAATCTAAGTTTGAACTTTTGATTGCCTGTGTAACCTGCATTATAGACAAATTGTAAGCTCTTAACTTTTGCATATCTAGATTTACTTTAATCTCGCGTTGATCTCCGCCGACTAAAACGATTTGCCCAACACCTTCAACCCTGGAAAGACGGGGCTGAATCTGATCTTTAACAAATTGGTAGAATGATTTCAAATCTATGTTCGCCGAAATTCCCATTCTCAAGATCGGAATTTCATCGAGCGCAAACTTCGAAATGGTTGGAGATTTTGCGCCTGTTGGCAATTGAGCGAGAATGCCGCCGACTTTTCTCTGCGCATCTTGCAAGGAGAAATCCGTATTAGCCGATTGTAGCAGTTCAACAATAACAAAAGAAACCCCTTCCATTGAAGTAGAGCGAACAGTTGAAATTTTATCCATTCCCGAAACTGCGTCTTCAATCAACTTGGTTACACCGGTTTCAACCTCTTTGGGTGAGGCGCCGGGATAAATTGTAGTGATCGTAAGAATCGGTGGCGAAAATTTTGGTATCAATTCATAATTCAATTTAGTGTAACTGAATAACCCGACGGTAATCAGCGCTGCAAATATTACTATTATCAGCGACGGTCTTTTTATCGATAATTCTGTAATTGTCATTTTTCAAATCCTCTTTTATGAACCTACTTTATTACTTGTACTTTCACATTCTCAACCAAATTATTCTGTCCGCTAACAACTATTGTTTCTCCTTCTATTAATCCTTGCAGAACCTGAACATCGGTTCCGGATTCATTGCCAACAACAACATTACGCAGCTTCGAAATTCCGTTTTCAACTACAAATACCTGCGGATTTTTAATTGAACCAACCAGAGCGTCTCGCGGAATAACTATTGTTTTACGGTTACTCAATGTTGTGAATTCAACTCTTGTAAAAATTCCGGCTTTCAGCGGATGAGCTTTTTCATTTGGAATAGTAATCTCGAGCGGATAAGTATGAGCATCGTCTGCTTTCGAACTTATTGATTCGATTCTTCCCTTAAACGTTACACCGGGATAAACATCTGTTGTGACCGAAACCGGATCACCTGTTGTTAAAATGAATGCATCGTTTTCGGCAACATTAAGTTTTACTTTCAATCGAGATATATCAACTATGTTGGCAACAACGGTAGCTTGAGGAGCGCCTTGAACCATTGCACCGATATCGACATTACGCGTGGTTACATAACCGGAAATAGGTGTTTTGATTTGAGTATCGTTTAATTGTCTTTTAGCAGTTATGTATTGTGCTTCTGCCATTGCAGCGCCAAGTTTTGCCTGATCTAGCTGGGCATCGGTTACGGATTTTTGCTGATACAGTACTTTAAACCTGTCGTAATCCTTTTTTGACTTTTCATAATTTGCTTCGGCACTCATTAAAGCAGCTTTCTTCAATTCATCGTCAACTTGAAAAAGAACAGAGCCGGCAGATTTATAATCGCCAACCTTGGCAAACACAGCTGTAATCTTTCCTGATGTTTCTGAAATTATGTTTACATCGTTATTGGCGATAATTGAACCAACCAGGCTCAGCGATTGCGGAAGGTTTTTCTTTACAACCTTTTCAACAGTAACGTAGTAAACGTCTTGAATTCCGCCCGCATTAGTTTGAGAAAGTTTCTTTTTGTTGAATGCAAGGATTGTAACAATAACCGTAACGGCAATTATAACACCGGCAATAAGTTTCCATCTTTTCATTTTATTTCTCCAATTAAATTTTCTTTACATACCAATAGATTTGTCTAATCTCGCTTTAGCGAGTTCATAATCGATTATAGAATTTGTATAATTAACTTTAGCTGCCGAGAGAGCCGTTTCGGCATCCACAACTTCCGAGCTTAATGCCATGCCGGATTTGAACTTGTCTTCTGTAACGCGCATGTTTTCCTCGGCTTGTTCAACACCAAATGCCGATATGTCAATTTTCTTCTTCGCCTGATTGAAATTGAGATAATTCTGAGTAACTTCTAACATAATATTATCCTTAATAATTCCGAGGGCGTCTACACTTTGTGAAAGTTGTGCTTCAGCTTGCTCGGTCTGATATGAGGTGGTCAGCCAATCCCAAATGTTTAGGCTAAGGTTTACGCCGGCATCCCATGAATCCCGAAATTTATCTCTTGCCGGAAAGATTCTTATATTGGGTCTGTTATAATAATAATTACCAACAATGCTTACCTGCGGATACCAGGAAGACTTTGCCATTGTAACGCCGGCTTCGCTCGCTCTGATTCTATGGTCTGCAGATTTAATCTCGGATCTTTTTTGAACAGCACCATTTATAAGTTTGTCGATATTATCATACTCTTGCGCGGCAAATTGTGTAGAAGAAGCGATCTCAATTTGTGTCTCCAGCGGTATATTTAAAACGCTGTTCAACGCAACGTTTGCAAGTTTGACTGCGTTATCGGCGTCAACTTGTCTAAACATCAAATCCGAAAGCTGAACTTCCAATTTCAACAAATCATTTTTTGTAAGCATACCCGCATTTAAAAGATTTTTTGCATCCGTTACGTGAGCCTTAGTTTGATCGACTGTCTCATCCATTATTTTTTTTAGTTGTATAGCTTTGAATAAAGACCAGTAAGCGTTTTTTATATTGAATATTAGATCGCTTCTGTCTTTGTTATAATCTTCATTTGAAGCATTGGCTGTTTGCTTTGCAATATCACTGCTGCTTAGAAGTCTGGAACCTGTAAACAACGGCTGAAAAATTGAGATCTGCGTAGTATAGTTATCAAGTATTATCGGTTGAACTTCAAAATTTCCTATCGGTGTCGAAATAATTGACAGCGGTATATTACTCAATTTTCGATATGCCGCCGAAAATTTTAATGATGGTAATCTTCCGGCATCTACTTCTTTAACCTTTACTTGCGCAGATTTTACTCTCATCAAAGATGAGTGAAGTGTTTTGCTATTTTGCAAACCTATCTCAACCGCATGTTCAACTGTAAGCGAAAGTTTTTCCTGAGCCGAAATGTTTTTACCGAACAAAATAAGTACGGCTAATAGTAAAACAAGTTTAATTTGGGATTTAATCATAAAACAAGTTCTCCATAATTTTCTTTTAATAGTTTAGATGTTCGGTATTTCTTTCTTCCGTTGGGAGTGAAAATCCCTTCGAATAAAATTTTCACCATCTCTTTAAAAATTTCATCGGCAGAAATTGGAAGCTGTGAAAGCACCACTGGATTAATTAAGCTGTGTATTGCCGATACATAAGCTAACACAACCACGTCCGTATGAATGTCTTTTCTAAAAATTCTACTTTTTATTCCCTGTTCGATCAACCTTGATAAATTTTTGTGCGCTTTCTTTTTTCTAAACTCTTGAATGTCTTTCCAGAATGCCGGATAATTTTTCATTAGATCTTTTGCAAGGGGTCCCTCTAATTTAGTTCCCTGCTGTGCGACAAAATTCATAAAGCGTTTTAACTTTTCTATAAACTCCAATTTTTTATCTGCAACAAGGTTCTCAACGAAAGAATCTATCTCGCACTTTATTGAACTCAAGAGCTCTTTAAGAATATGTTCTTTATTGGAAAAATGTTTGTAAAGAGTTTTTTTGCTTATGCCGAGACCTTCGGCAATTTCTTCCATAGTTACTCTTGAACAACCGCACTCAAAAAATATTTCTTCGGCTTTAAGAAGAATTCTTTTCTTGATTTCTATTTTGTCGTTCATAATCCCTTTTTGTTTGTTTTTCTAAGCGACATGTAATTTAATAAACTGGTTCCATAGGAAACAATTATTGTTTTAGTCGTTTCCAAAATAATGAAAGTTCCCTCATTTTCAAAAAATTTAACTGAATCACTCACTTTATGCAAGGTATGATCGACCATGAAAAATTAAAATTTCAAGTCCCAACTTTGCGTAACATCAGTGAATGGGAATTTAGAAAATGAGCCGGAATTTCAATTACGGTCAGAAAAAGAAAAAGCCGCACCGTTTTTTACGGGCGGCTTTTTATCCGGGGATGTTATAAACTCATTTTACCTCGAACAAGGCATCACTCAAGCCTGTGTTAATTTCAACAGAAGATGTTGTAAGTTCGATTGATCCCATAGGGGTGCTTTGAACCCACTTGTATGGAAACTTCAATCCTTGAACATCTTTGTAATCGTCAAAATCAATTGTTGAAGTAAAACTTCCCTGCTGTGTTTCGGCAGTCGTAATCGATCTAACCAGCAAACCGGTATTAACATCGTAATACTGAGTTGATTTTTTACCTGCCAGGGATAAAAGAACAACTTTGTAAGCATCCTTGTTGTTGATAGATTCCATGCCCACAAGTTCCGGTTTAACGCCATGTTTTGCATAATCGAGGACAGGGTTCATCTCTGCTTCCATCTTAATCGATTCAAGCTGATCGCCCGTTAATTCTTTTTCCTGTCCCATCGCAATCGATTTTCCTTTAATGCCGTCAAAAATTATTTTTTGCTGACCAACTCCGAAATCTACAAGCTGATAAAATTTGTTCGGCGCCTTTTTAGACATTGTGATAGTAATGTTCATCCCCTGCATACTTCCGGTCAGTTTTACGGTCTGATCTTTCTCTGCCGAAAGTTTGTCTCTTCCGCCAACTGCTTCGATATATTTGTTTAAAACCTGTTCAACAGTTACACCTTCCGGCACCTTTTTAACATTGGGATCGTACTTTTCGCCGTAGATATCGTAGTACTCAATCTTACCTGAAATACTGAACCTGGAAATATTCTTTGCAACATCATCTCCTTTTCCAACAACTAGTATATATGCATTATTCGGCTTAACATATTTTTTTGCCATCTCGAGAATATCATCAACCGTAACTGCAGATAAGTTCTTTAAGTAATTTTTATAGTAATCTTTCGGCATTTTGTATCGTGCGATGTTAATAGCGAATTGAGCAACTGTCTGCGGTGATTCCAGACTCCGGATGAAACTACCGGTTAAATAATTTTTTGCTTTTTGAAGTTCGTCGTCTGTTACTTTGTCGGTTCGTATTCTTTTTAGCTCGTTCATTATTTCGGTAATCGAGCTGTCAGTCACGCTGTTTCTCACAGATGTGAATGCAAGAAAACTTCCAACAAGCCGATCTGGATTCATACTTGAATACGCACCGTACGTATAAGCTTTTGCCTCACGCAAATTCATGAATAATCTTCCCGTTGCACTTCCGCCAAGAATTAAATTTGCAACGCTTGCTTTAATAACATCTTCGCTACCATTTTTCAGTTCGATCGGATAGAAAACGGAAATTACAGACTGCACGGAATTTTCCCGGTTAACCAGACACACTTTATCAACTATGGGGGCTTTAGGAGTCGGATAAGTATTCCCCGGAACGTTTTTCTTCTGCCATTTCCCAAAATACTTTTGAACGAGAGATTTTACCTGTGATTTGTTTATATCGCCAACAACTGCAAGATACGCAACGTTCGGCGCAAAATATGTTTGATAATATTGACTACACATATCGAGAGTAAAAGAGTTAACGGTTTCTTCCGTTTGAGGTTCGCCATAAGGATAATCCTTGCCGTACATCAAAACGTTACGCACCATCATTGCAATTGCATTGGGATCATCCTTTCGAGTGGCAAGAGCAGATAACATTTGTTTCTTAATCTTATCAAGCTCTTGCTGCTTGAAAACAGAATTCATTATTACATCCGACATTATATCGAGCAGCTTATCTTTATACCTGGAAAGCCCCGATGCATATACACCGGTTGAAGATGTAGACAAAGTAGCTCCAAGAAAATCTATTTCTTCATCAATCTTATCTTTTGTTCTTGATTTCGTTCCGGTGCGCAGCAACTCGCCGGCTGCGTCAACATAGCCAACGTTTTTTCCTTCGAGAACCGGATCGACATCTAATACCAAGTTGAATGCAACGCGCGGCAGTTTATGGTTCTCTACCACAAAAACCTTCAAGCCGTTAGGAAGCTCGAAAGATTCGTAGCTGCCAATATTTACTTCCGGTGCCGGTCCGGCAGCAGGGCGTTTGCTTCTATCTAACTGTGCTAAAGACGCAGTTACAAAAAGAATCAAAAAGAAAATCAAAAATCTTTTCATTTGTTCACTCCATTGTTTTTCAATTTTTTATTCTTTCCCGTTTAGGGAAAATGTTTTATTTCTTTTCCATCGATTTCGGCAAGTAATAAAGAATAACTCTGTTTTCCTTTGTCAGATATTTATTGGCAACCCGTTTTATATCTTCGCGTGTAACTTTCATGTAACGCTGAATCTCAGTGTTAATTAAATTTGCGTCACCAAAGTACACCGAATAATCGGCAAGACTTTCGGCAATACCTCTCATTGTAGAATTTCTTGTTACGAATTCGCTTTCAATCTGATTACGAACTTTTTGAAATTCGGTTTCGCTGATTAAATTATTTTTTACTTTATCAATTTCCGTTTGAAATGATATTTCCAGATACTCCGGTTTCACACCAATGTTTGGTAATCCATAAATAATAAACAAGCCCGGGTCTTCAAGCGCAAACGGGAAAGATCCGACAAATAACGCCTTCTGCTGTTTATCCTTAATTTCTTTTGTGAGTCTTGAGCTTTCGCCGTCCGATAAAAGAGTTGTTAACATACTAAGTGCATAATAGTCCGGTGTTCCTTGTGCGGGCATGTGGTAAGCTTCGCAAAGCAACGGCAATTGAACTTTATCGTAAACAGTGTCTCTAACCTCGGCTGTTTTCACCGGTTCAACTTCTTTTGGTCTGTAAATTTCTTCAGTTCCTTTCTGAATGTCTCCAAAATATTTCTTAACAAGCTCTTTAGTTTTGTTTATATCAATATTGCCTGCTATCGACAATGTTGCATTCTGAGGAACATAATATCTTTTGTAAAACGCTATAAACTCGTCAAGTTTTGCCTGATCGATATATTGAACGCTTCCGATAGCTGTCCAGCGGTAAGGATGAACTTTGTATGCATTGGCAAAAAGCTTTTCGATTAGAGTGCCGTACGGACGATTATCCAGACTTTGTTTTCTTTCTTCTTTAACAACTTTCCTTTGAGTTTCGACGCCGGTGCTGTCAATTTTGAGATGAAGCATTCTTTCGGATTCCATATAAAGTCCAAGCTCAAGCTGATTGGATGGAAGGACTTCAAAATAAAAAGTTCTGTCTTGCGTAGTGTTGGCGTTCAATTGTCCACCCGCACCTTCTATTATTTTAAAATATCCTTGACGTGGAATGTTTGGAGAGCCTTCAAACATGAGGTGCTCGAAGAAATGTGCAAACCCTGTCCGCTGCGGGTCTTCATTTTTACTTCCTACATGGTAAAGAACGGCGACTGCAACTATTGGGGTAGAATCGTCTTTGTGCAGGATGACATTAAGACCGTTGTCGAGTTTGTACTTGTCAAAATCAATTTTTCGTGCTTGACCGTTGACTAATACAAACGCGACAAAAACAAAAAACAAAATGAATTTTCTTTTCATTAGGATAGCTCCTTAAAATGATTTGAAATGTGATAATGTTGATATGTTTTCATTACATGAAAGTTAACAAAATCCTGCTGAATTGTGAAAGCCTGAACGATTAGATACATAAAAAGTTGATTAAAATTCCCTGATTTTCTTTTGATTTCAATAACTCATTACCGGCATTGTAGAAACAAATTAAGGAAAGGTTCAACCAAATATTTGTATTGTATATCATCAATTAATTTTGGAATACTACAATAAAGTTAATAAATTTTCTATTTATAGATTTCAACAATATTCTTTAGGGGTTTGATTAAATCAAATTCCCTATATCGGCTTTTAAGAATATTTCAATTGCAAGTTTTTATTGTTGATGTCGCAAATTCATTTGTTGTGTCGATAAAAGAAATTATATTTTTGTTAGTTAATAACAGCGAGACCACATGACATTATCAAAAACAACAGAGTATGCATTGAGAATCTTAAGTTTCATGGCGAACGAGCCCAACAAAATATACACTTCGCTCGAACTCCATAAAGCGCTAAAGATCCCCAAAAAATATTTGCAGCGACTTTTAACGGACTTATCCAAAAACGGTTTAATTAAAAGCATTCAAGGAAGGAAAGGGGGATTTGTATTCGCAAAGAAAATTGAAAAGATTTGTCTTGCAGATATCATCGAAGCGACAGAAGGGCTTGATACTGCACTCTCCTGCTTTTTTGGTTTTGGTGAGTGTGTTCTCGAAAAACCATGTGCCATGCATGATGTATGGATGTCAACTCAAAAAACTCTGCTCGAAGCGTTAAAAACCACCAGGCTGTTAGATGTGAAAAACAAAAATATTTTCAATTGATTTTTTTAGAATAAAATGCTACATATTAGTAGCATTTTATACATTATTTCAAGGAGGATTCAATGTATGTAACCGATTCAATAAGATTGAGTTATTTTATTTATGCCGCACTGGTTGCGTTCTTCTTTATCTGGTTCATCTTCAAGGTTCGTAAACCAGCCAAAGACCATTATGAAGAAAAAGAAAAAGGAATGGATAAGCGTGAATTTCGTTTTCTCATGGGATTAACATTTGTGATGGTTGTATTCTTCTTGTTAACCTTAACAGATGTTGTTCCATGGCAGAAGTGGCGCTTATGGTCTAACCCAAACGTTAGCAAAACATTTAACATCTCGGTTGCTGATTACCAATTCAAACTTCCCGATAATCCAATGACGTTTAAGAAAGGTGAATTTGTAGAATTCGTTGCTACAACATCGGATGTAACCTATGGATTCGGAGTATTCAGAAAAGATGGCACAATGGTTTTTCAGTTTAGTGTTTTACCGGGTTACAAAAATAGGTATGTATGGAATTTTGCCGAACCGGGTGATTATGATATTCGATCTACGGAATATTCCGGACCCAAACATTCCAACATGGTTGTGCGTGATGCAATAAAAGTATTATGAAATTAATTAAGTGAAAAATTTTTAAGGAGCTTATCAATGAACGAATCATTGGATTTTAAGACGAAGTGGACTTTCCGTTACGTCCTGGCAGCATTGGGATTCCTGCTGGTAACAATCATCGAAGGAATGATGCTGAGGGTTCAACATGTTAACCCAACATTTACCGCACCGGAACATTTTTATTCAGTAATGACTGTTCACCCGCTGTTAGGAATATACGGGTATTCATACCTCGCCGTTATGGGTGCATTTTATTTTTTGATTCCATACCTGCTTAAAATTGAAGTTTACAACCGCAAAATAGTTGTAGCGAATTTTTGGCTTCAATCTTCGGGAGTTTTTATTATCTGGTTGTCGGGATTTCTTGCAAACTTCAATGCCCTTTACACTTTGTATTGGCCTTTGCCAGTTTGGTTCGAGCGCATTTCAAATATCGGAACGGTTATATTCACACTCGGCGCTGCAATTGTCGTTGTTAATATTCTTCTCTTTAGCTACAATCTATTTGCAACACTTATCAAACGTAAACCAATTCCGGGTGAAGAACAGCAGAAGATTTATCGCTTCCGTGATTATTTAAAAGCAACATTTGGCTTAGACCACTTTTCGAAAGCAGGAAGAGAAGCCAATAAGGAAGAAAAACGATTGTATGATACTCTTCCGGTTTTCATCGTTTCGGTCGCAAGAGGCAGCGTTGATACAGTAATTAATGCCTTTGTAATTCTAAGCGCAGGAGTTCTAATTTTAATTTATGCTGTTCCACCATTGCTCGGGTTAGGAACGATGAATCCACATGCTATCGATGCTCTGGTCTATAAAAACTGGTACTGGTGGGGATTGGATATGATCGCAGATGGAAATGTACTGATGTACGCCGCTGGTACATGGTACTTATTAATTCCGGTGCTGGTCGGCAGAAAACTATTCGGTGAATCAATTGTACGAACTGTAATTCTTGTCGATCTTTTAATTTCACTCGGGGTTTGGAGTCATCATCTTTATGCCGATACACCCCAACCTCTCTGGATGCAAATTATGTCAGGCCAATTTATTACCGCCGGCGAAATTTTCACAATTGGCTTGAGTATGTTCGCCAGTATGATGACAATCTATCTCGCCCGTCCTGTAAAATTCACTCCTGCTTTGAAATTTATCCTAACATCAATTTTTGGATTTATGCTCGGTGCAATTGCAGGAATAATTCAAGCCAACCATGGACTTAACGTAGTCTTGCATAACACACAGTGGGTTATAGGAATGCACTCACACACAATGCTTCTACTCGGACTCAGCTCGCTCCTTTTCGGAGTTGTTTATGCATTGATTCCAATGATGATAAAGAGAGAAATGAAAAGCCAGTTACTTGTTAATCTTCATTTGATATTCTGGATTGGAGGAACAATCGTTATGGATATGGCAATGGGTTCTGCCGGACTCAGCGGAATGTTGAGGAGAACCATTTATCCGGGCGGCGAATTTCATAAAGAAATGACCCTTGCTCTTTTCGGAGGAATCGGGATCGTACTCGGATTTTTATGCTTGTTTATAAACCTTGTACAAACGCTTGGCGTATCTACTATTTTCCGTGTGATAATCCCGAAGTTTGCAGTAAACGAAGCGTAAGAGAATAATAATACTTTCTTGCGGGAGTTAAAAAGTAGGTGATTAAGCTGATCAAGAGTAAAGCCCATTCTTATTGAATTAAGAATGGGCTTTAATTTATAGAAGTATGTCTCTTTCATACTCTTTCCATTCATCCACTCAATTTCTTTGGTGAAACAACATTTTAGTAAATCATGATTTGGATCTAAATAAAAAACGAATACAAAGTTACTGCGGGGATGACTTCTAGAAATCCCCTGCCTATAACAACTAAATCAAAGTTTCCTTATTTTATGAACGAAAAATGTTGCGAGATAGAAAATGAAGACGAAACACTTAATAATAAACGGCGATTCCAGAAACATGAGTGACCTGAAAGATGAATCGGTTCACCTTGTAATAACCTCGCCGCCGTATTGGCAGTTAAAAGATTACGGAAGTAAAAATCAAATCGGTTTTAATGAAAGTTATGAGAGTTACATCAATAATCTTAATCTTGTTTGGAAAGAAAGTTACCGCGTTCTTCATAAAGGTTGCCGTTTAAGTGTTAACATCGGAGATCAATTTGCGCGCTCTGTTTATTACGGTCGTTACAAAGTAATTCCCATCAGAACCGAGATAATAAAATTCTGCGAGACTATCGGTTTTGATTATATGGGTGCAATCATCTGGCAGAAAGTAACCACCACAAACACAACCGGCGGCGCAACTGTGATGGGATCTTTTCCGTATCCAAGAAACGGTATCTTAAAACTTGATTACGAGTTCATTCTCATCTTTAAAAAAGAAGGAACAGCACCCAAAGTTTCGAAAGAGCATAAAGAATTATCAAAGCTGACTACCGACGAATGGAATTCATATTTCCAAGGACACTGGAATTTCGGCGGTACTAAGCAAGACAGCCACATCGCAATGTTTCCGGAAGAACTTCCGAAGAGATTAATTAAAATGTTCTCGTTTGTCGGTGATACTGTGCTTGATCCTTTTCTTGGAAGCGGAACTACTTCTCTTGCCGCAAAATATTTGAATCGGAATTCAATCGGTTATGAAATAAACAATGAATTCATTCCTATCATAAAAGATAAACTCGGCATTAACCAGACTGATATTCACGAAACTACTTATGAGTTTTTAAAGCAAGAACATTCACATATAAATTTTGACGACGAAATTAAACTACAACCGTATATATTTAGTGACCCACATAAGTTTGACAAAAAAATTGATCCGAAAAAAATTCAGTTTGGTTCGAAGATAGATAAGAATGGTAGTTCTAAAGAAACAGAGCTTTATAAAGTCGAAGAAATAAAAAGTCTCGATAGAGTACTTTTAAATAACAATCTAGAAATTAGATTATTAGGAATAGCTCCTTATCCATCCGATTATATGGTTTTGAGTGAAGCTGTAAACCTTGAAGGGATAAAGTTTCTAGAGGAAAAGTTTGCAAAGAACAAAGTCTTCATGAAATTTGATGAGCAAAAATATGATAACAACAATAATTTGTTATGTTACCTCTATTTAGAAAACAAAACATTTATAAATGCACACATTTTAAGAAATGGTTTTGCGATGGTTGATGAAACAATAAATTACCGGCTCAAATCGAAATTCAAACAGATACATCAAGAACGTGCAGATGTAATAAAAGAAAATCTTAAAAATTATAGGCAGGCTTTTTAACCATAATGTTTTCACCCTATTTAACTGAATACAAATGATGAACCCTTTTTCTCAAATACTTTCCTCACAAAAATTTACTTCTTCACTTAAGAGAAAACTGCAATGACTAAAGAATGGATTAACGGTCAAGAAGGACACAATCTAAAATTCAAAAGAGAAGCATTATTAAACTATGGCATGAACCGTTGGGGACTGAATAAAGCTCAATCTGTTGGACCAACTTCTGAATTAATAAGAAAATGCGCGCCCGAAAGTTTCGATGATTGGGAAAGGTTTTATTTTGAAAATGCATTACAAAAAAAGAAAAATGGAAATCAAATAACGAAAGAATATATTAAAGAATTGGAACACGCTCTTTACTTAAAATTATCCGAAAAGGTTCGCGTTGAATTACTTTCGATTACCGAAGAAGAGTGCATCGACTATGTCTATAATCTAGTTCTCAATAGAACTTATGAAGGCTACATCTCAGAAATTGATACAATCTACGGACAGCTTGAATCAATATTAGGAATCAAAATAGAATCCGCGCCGGATAAATGGGATAGAAGTTACGGCGTGGATTTCTTTATCAAGGTAAATGAAAAGTACATTGGCTTGCAAATTAAACCGGTTTCTTCCGGTCAATCGGTAAATCAGTATCAATGGTTAGAGATGAACCAAAGAAACCATCAAAAATTTCAAAATGAATTTGGCGGGAAAGTATTTTTTGTTTTCTCCCTAAAATCCCCGGGTAAGAAGAAGAAAATTTACAACACAGAAGTCATTGAAGAAATAAAACGGGAAATTGAAAGGTTGAAAAAATTATAAATGTGGAGACGCGATCCCGCGGAGCGGGACAAGTATACTGCGTCTCTACAAATCTATCTCAACTTCTCGAGCAGGTAATTCAACAAACTGCTGATTGAAACGCGCACCTGCTCCATTGAATCGCGCTCGCGAACGGTTACTGTCTGGTCTTCTAATGTTTGTGTGTCAACGGTAATCGAGAATGGCGTACCGGCTTCATCCATTCTTCTATATCGGCGCCCGATTGCGCCTTTATCATCATAAAAAATTCTTAGGTACGGTCTCAAATCGGTTTCAATTTTTCGGGCGATCTCCGGCATTCCATCTTTATTGACAAGAGGAAGAATTGCTGCTTTGATTGGCGCCAGCTTAGGATGAAATCTCAATACACTTCTTTGCTCACCGCGCACTTCCTCTTCATAATATGAATCTACCAAGAACGCCATAAACGAACGGCTCGCTCCAGCCGACGTTTCGATAATGTATGGAATATATTTTTCTTTTGTCTCGTCATCAAAATAAAGTTGCGACTTGCCGGAATATTCCTGATGCCTGCTCAAATCAAAATCTGTTCTGTTGTGAATTCCTTCAATTTCTCCCCAGCCGAACGGAAATTCATATTCAATGTCGGTCGCTTCTTTTGCATAGTGAGCAAGTTTATCTTTCGGGTGATCATGGAAGCGTAATTTGGTCGCCGTCATTCCGAGCGATTTGAACCAACCGATTCTTCTTTCTTTCCAGTCGTCGTAATGTTGTTTGTCGGTTCCTTGTTTGCAAAAATATTGCATTTCCATCTGTTCAAACTCACGTGTTCGAAAAAGAAAGTTTTTTGTATTGATCTCATTTCGAAATGCTTTGCCGATCTGTGCAATTCCAAACGGAAGTTTTTGCCGGCTCGAATTCAACACATTCAAAAAGTTTACGAAGATTCCCTGCGCGGTTTCCGGTCGTAAGTAAATTATGTTTGCCGAATCGTCCACGGGTCCGAGAAAAGTTTTGAACATCAAATTAAATTTACGCGGCTGTGTAAATGTTCCTTTATTTCCGCACTGAGGACAGTTCAGCAATTCTAAAAATTTGGGTGCGGTGTTAGAATTTTCAAGGACGGTTGTAATTTTATCATTCAACGAAAGACCGGAATCCAGCAACCGGATGAATGATTCATCGCTAATCGATTTTTGAAGTCCGATCAATCCTCTTTCTTTATTCTTATCGGAGAGAAGTTCTGTCAAAGTATCTAATCTGAATCTTGCTTTACATTGTTTGCAATCTATCATCGGGTCGGTAAAATTTTCAACGTGACCGGAAGCTTCCCAAACGCGGGGATGCATTAATATCGATGCATCAAGACCCTCGACATCCTCGCGGTACGTCATTGTCTTCCACCATTCTTCCTTTATATTTTTCAGAAGCTCAACGCCGAGTGGACCGTAATCCCAGCAGCCATTCAATCCGCCATAAATTTCGCTGGATTGAAATACAAATCCTCTTCGTTTAGCAAGAGACACAATTTTATCGACAGTGTTGCCTAGACCTGGCAGGGCAGGTTCATTTTGATTCTTTGCGATTTAATACCTCTCTAAAATTTTTTGCGCAAATATAATAAAAGGAGTCAGAAGATAGAAGTAAAGAGATAGAACAAACACTACTGTCTAAAACATCGTTGGAGTTATGAAGAAAGCTGAAATAACTATACATATTCAAACATTTTTTGAATTAGGAGAAATGAATCCCTCAAATTATTTCTTAGTGATAAACACTGAATACGAAATAACTTATTTAGACCTCCGGGCAAACGTTTTGGACAGATGTGAGAACAAATCAATACCGCATTATCGAAATATTGTTAAGATGTTTTTAGTTGAATGATTGGAAATAAAAAATTTTGATATTATAAAGAAGGCGACAAACAGGTTCACCGGAATAAAAGGTGGCAAAAGTTGATTAAGCAAAATATTGGATGATA
>CAZQQC010000062.1:0-17571 GCA_964595365.1 uncultured Melioribacter sp. | reverse complement strand
TTTGATCGCTTCTGTAATTGAGCCGTAAGTACTTCCCCAACCTAAAATCAACAGTTCGCCTTCCTGATCGCCTTCGACTTTCAATTCGGGAATATCAAACTTAACGTTTTCGATTTTCTGTTTTCTCTTGTGAACCATTATCTCATGGTTCTCTGGTTCATAACTGATATTGCCGTAAACATCTTTCTTTTCCAAACCGCCAATACGGTGTTCCAACCCCGGAGTGCCAGGTATTGCCCACGGTCTGGCAAGATTTTCATCACGCAAGTAAGGATAAAATCCCTCGGCTTCCGTTCTGAATTTAACCGGTATATCCGGAAGCTCTTCGAACTTTGGGATCTTGAGAGGTTCGGAGCCGAATGCTAAATAACCATCTGTGAGAAAAAGAACAGGTGTCATAAATTTAACTGCGATACGAGCAGCTTCAATTGCCATGTAAAAACAGTCAGCAGGGCTTTGTGCCGATAGAACAACAACAGGAGCTTCGCCATGTCTTCCAAACATAACCTGCAAAAGATCTGCCTGCTCTGTTTTTGTTGGAAGCCCCGTGCTAGGCCCTCCTCTTTGAACATCGATTACAACAAGCGGCAATTCTGTCATCACTGCAAGTCCTATAGCTTCCGTTTTAAGTGAAAGTCCGGGTCCGGAAGTACTCGTAATTCCTAATGCACCGGCAAACGCTGCACCTATTGCGGAGCTAACACCTGCAATTTCATCTTCAGCTTGAAATGTAACTACGCCAAAATTTTTATACTTGCTTAACTCTTGCAAAATTTCTGAAGCCGGAGTAATCGGATATGAACCTAGAAACAAAGGCAATCCGCTCTTCAATGATGCCGTAACAAAACCAAGCGAAACAGCTTCGTTACCTGAAACATTTCTATAAATTCCTTTGGGAAGCTTTGCAGGTTTTACATCGTAGCGGGTTGTAAAAATTTCGGTTGTATCCCCATAATTATATCCGGCTTGAAGAACACGTTTGTTCGCTTCCATTATATCCGGTTTCTTTTTGAACTTGTTTTCCAGCCAGTTGAGTGTAATTTCGATCGGACGGTTGTACATCCAGTACATAATACCAAGAGCAAAAAAGTTTTTGCACTTCTCCTTTTCTTTAAGCGAAAGCGGAAGATCCTCAAGAGCACTCATTGTTAATTGTGTTAGAGGAATCGGAATAACATTGTATCTGGAAAGCGTACCATCTTCTATGGGGTTTGAATCGTACTTGGCAAGTTTTAAATTTTTTGTATCGAACGAATTTGTATTAACTATAATTGTTGCGTTCGGTTTTAGATCTCTCAGATTCACTTTCAGAGCTGCAGGATTCATCGCAACCAGAACATCTGGAGAATCTCCCGGCGTTTGAATGTCGCTACTGCTAAAATGTAATTGAAACCCGCTTACACCCGAAAGCGAACCAGCCGGGGCTCTAATCTCAGCCGGAAAATCTGGAAGTGTGCTCAAATCATTTCCAACTATTGCGGTTGTATCTGTAAATTGTGAACCGGTTAACTGCATACCGTCACCGGAGTCACCCGCGAATCGAATCGTCACCTCATCAATATCACGTACTAATTTTTCTGTTTCATGTGCCATTACTTTAACTCAATAAATTTTGTTTTTGTGATAATTATTTAACTTTTAGAGTTGAAAAATATAAAAGCCAATAAGGATTATCAATCTATTTGTCTTCATTTAATTCCGTTTATCAGCTTTAGGAATTCTTCAGCGTTAACAAAACCGGTCAGCCTGTGTACCTCCTTCCCTTCAGAATCGATTATCAGAACTGTCGGCACTCCTATTATGTTAAACTGATTTCGTAGCCGTTCGGTTTCCTCCGAAAGTGTCTTTGTCATATCAACCTTATATGGCGTAAAGTTTTTAGACATTGCAATTACTCGCTGATCGGAAAAAGTCCTGGCGTCCAACTCCTTGCATGGTATACACCACTCAGCATGAAAATCTATAATCATCTTCTCGTGATTTTTAAGCGATTGCTCGTATTTTGTCTGCGAAAACGACTGCCAGTTAGGTTCATTTTTCTTTTCAGGAATCAAAGCATAAACCGACACAGCAATAACAATCAAAGAAAGAATTATTTTGAATGCCCTGAATCCTTTCATATTGTTAGCTCTTCTGTCAAAGAATAACAAAAACATTGCGGTTAAAATTCCAAATACCGGAAGCGCAAAATGATTAACCGTCTTTGGCAAAAGCGGACCAACAAAATAAATTGCCATTGCAAGAAGTAGAAATCCGAATACATGTTTTATTCCTTCCATCCAGTTGCCTGCTCTTGGAAGCCTCTTTATCTTACCCGAGAACAGAGCAAGAATTAGGTATGGCAACCCTAAACCTAATGCCATTACAAAAAACATGAGAAGTCCATAATACGGGTCACCTTTAGCAGCAACATAAGTTACCATGCCAAGCACAAACGGGCCAACGCAGGGCGCTGCAACAATTCCCATTGTCAATCCCATAAAGAAAGCACCGAACGTACCGCTCTTTGCGCTGCCGGCTTTAGCTACCAAAGAATCGGGTAATTTGAATTCATAAACTCCAAATTGACTTAACGAAAGAGCAACAAACAGCAGAGCTATTCCAATTATCACAAACTTATTTTGCAAAAGAGTTCCAAAAACTGCGCCGCTCAATGATGTAACAACACCAACAACAGAATATGTGAGAGCCATGCCCAGGACATAAAGCGTTCCTAATAAGAACAATTTGCCAATTCGTCCTTCACTTTGCCCGCCAAAATATCCAACAGTTATCGGAATGAGCGGATAAACGCAAGGGGTTAAGTTTAGCATAAGACCACCAAAAAAAACTATAAGTAAACTTAGAAGCAGCCCGCTCTTTTCGAGTGTCGATGCAATTGCATTGTCATCTTTTTGCTGAAAGATTGGTGTTTGTTTCTGCGCGGCATTTTCTGTGGTTGCCCGATTAACCTGAGTTGTTCCGGCAGCTTCACCCGCTATCGTAATTTTTAATGAATCGGAAATACTAGCCGGCGGCAGGCATATTTGATCGTTGCACGATTGGTACTCAAGTTTTATTGGAATTTTATAACTGCCCGGCGTTAAAGCTTTATCAATATTTACAAACAAATCAATTACTATATCGTTTTCAAAAACGCTGACCGGTTTATCGGAAAAGCCAAGAGTGATATCCTTAGCTCTCGGAAACAACACTTTGGCAAGCGGAAATCTTTTATCCATCGAAACAACTTTTGTTGCGACCAAAAAATCTTCGTGAGGTTTATCGGAATTAATGTGCCAGCCATTTTCAACTGAAACTCTGAGAGTAACTTTCAGCGAAGAATTTCTTTCGACTTTGTTTTGACTGCTCTCTAATTTAATTCTAACTACGTTTTTATTCCGATTGAGTTGTGCAGATGTATTGAGAAATAATATAACTGCAAGCGCTAAAAACGGGAAAAAGATTTTTTTCAACATAATAACCCTTAAATTGATTAATAGAATAATTACTTTCTCCAGCCTTGAACAATCGGGAATCTTCTTCCGTAACCGAATGCTTTTGTAGATACCCTAAGCACCGGTGCAGCTTGTTTGCGTTTGAACTCATTAAGATCAACTAAACGCAAAACCTTTTCCACAACAGCCGGTTCTCCAATAACTTTAGAAATTTCCTTCTCTTCTTTTTGCTCTTCGAGATACATTTTCAAAATTTGATCTAACAAATCGTACGGTGGAAGCGAATCCTGGTCGGTTTGATTCGGACGGAGTTCTGCCGATGGAGCTTTGTCAATTATTTCTTGCGGAATAACTTCTTTGTCATGATTTATAAAAGCTGCAATTTTATAAATTTGAGTCTTGTACACATCACCTATAACAGCAAGAGCACCGCACATATCACCATACAAAGTTGCATAGCCGGTTGCAATTTCCGATTTGTTGCCAGTAGTACAAAGCAGGTAGCCAAGTTTATTCGACACAGCCATCAAATACATTCCGCGTATGCGCGACTGCATATTTTCTTCCGTAACATCTTCAGGCATTCCGTTAAAAACCGGTTTTAATAATTCCAGAGCTTTATCTACAACAGGCTGAATAGAAATTTCATTATAAGAGATGCCCAGATTTTTAATCAATTTCAATGAATCATTCACGCTGCCAGCGCTCGAATATTTCGAAGGCATCAAGACTACATGAACATTTTCTGCCCCGAAAGCTTGATGTGCAATGTAAGAAACAACAGCCGAGTCGATGCCCCCGCTTAAGCCTACAAGCGCTTTTTTGAAACCGGTTTTGTATGCATAATCTCTTACACCAAGTATAAGAGCGTTTAAAACTTCTTCTTCAAAGGAAGATTCGTAATTCAAAATTTCGTTATATTTTTTCTGCGTATCATAAATTAAATAATCTTCCTTAAAAGCTTTGCCTAATATTTCTAGTTTTCCATCTTTGCTGAAGCACATGCTTGCACCATCAAAAATAAGTTCGGTTTGCACACCTACCATGCATGAATATACCAGAGGAATTTTATCTGTCCGTGTCAACAACGAGAGCATATCAAATCTTTCTTTGCGTTTGCCGTATGCGTAAGGGCTTGCCGAAATGTTGATCAAAACTGTAGCGCCGTTATCAACAAGCTTCTGCACCGGGTCTACAGTATATCGTCTGTGTTTCCAGTAATCTGCATCGTTCCAAATATCTTCGCACACGGAAATACCGAGTATTTCGTTTTTAAATCTAAACACAGAAACATCTTTGGCAGGTTCAAAATAGCGGACTTCATCAAAAACATCGTAATTGGGAATTAAAGTTTTGCTTTGAATGAATTTTATTTTGCCATCGAAACACAAGACTGCAGAATTATAAACACCTGTGCCTATATTGTCTTCGTAATCTTCCGTGATTGTGCCAAAGATCAAACCCGTATCTTTTGTCTGCAGCGCAATTTTTTGGGCTGCATTTTTTACCGCATCACGAAATTCCTTTTTCTCCACAAGATCAAGAGGCGGATAGCCGCAAAGAAACAATTCGGGAAAAATTACAAGATCGGCATCATCCTTAACTCCTCGAAAATATCCTTCCAGAATTTTTTCCGAGTTCCACTTCAAATCTCCGATGATCGGATTATATTGACAAATAGCTATTTTCATTTTCAAATAATCGTTTTATCTTTTTTACGAAAATTAGCAAGAACCATAGTATTTTCAAATGAGAGCCGGTGAATTCTTTAAACCTTTTCATTTCATGCACGTCTTAACAGACAGATAGAAACAAACGAAAGGTGATGTTATGAGAGAAAGATTATATCGATCGCGGCGCGTAAGAGTACTGGGAGGCGTAGCGGGAGGATTAGCAAAATATTTCAATTTAGATCCAATTCTTATTAGAGTTCTATTTGTAATCATCACCATTCTCCATGGTTTCGGTATACTCTTATATATCATTCTTTGGATAGTTGTTCCTGAGGAACCGTTTGAACTTGCTTATCCATCAAACCAGGAAAGTCAGGCAACGAATGCAGAGCCGAATATAAATTTTGATACTACAGTCCCTCTGCAGACCAAATCCAACGGCACCGGACGTATTGTAGCCGGAGTTATTCTAATCGGGATCGGATTAATTTTTTTCGCGGACAGGATAATTCCTTCATTCGATCTCGGCGATATTTTTCCTCTTGCTTTGATTATTGTTGGCGCTTTACTGTTATGGAATTCAATGAAAAAGTAATGGAGAGATAAATATGAAATGCGGACAAATGTTTTGGGGTTTTTTTCTTTTAACGCTTGGCATTTTGTTTTTATTCACCAAGTATGATATCATTCAAAGTTCGTTCGAATTTGTCTGGAATGTATGGCCTATGCTTTTTGTATTTTGGGGTGCATTGGTGATCTTCAAACATTCATTTGTTCGGCCGGCTGTGAGCGCACTGTTTGGAATCTTTATCGCCATCTTAATTTTCGGAATTATTCAAAATACATTCTTTGGTTTCGATTTTCACGATAGCAATACAGAACGTTTTACGGATTATTATTATGAAGATTTCAACCCATCTTATAAATTAGCGAATCTTGAAATTAATTCCGGAGCCGGGATGTTCAGCATTGCACACACCACAGATAAACTTATTGAGGGCAAAGCTTACGGAAGTTTAGCCGAATACGATTTTCATTCCGATAAGACCGATTCCAGCATTAACGTAACGTTTGACCTTAACAAAAAAGATGGAAATTTTTTCCGCGGACGATTTCGAAACCAGCTTGATGTAACACTTAATCAAAATCCGGTGTGGGATATAAACTTAAATATCGGTGCATCAAAATCGAACTTTGATCTCTCCAGCTTCAAAGTGAAGAATCTCGAACTCCACACAGGCGCAACCCGCACAAAGATAAAACTGGGCGATAAATACGATAAGACAAATGTAAGTGTAGATATGGGTGCAGCAAGTTTAACAATAGAAGTTCCCCAAAATGTCGGATGCGAAATCAATTCCGATATGGCGCTGGCATCAAAACATATTTCAGGGTTTTCCTCGCGTGGAAGCGGTTATTACATAACAGATAATTTTGAGGCAAGTGTTAAAAGAATCATTATCGATGTGAAAGGCGGCGTTTCTTCTCTAACCGTCCGGCGCTACTAATTTTTTTCTTCCTGAATTTCAGTTTAGGCGGAATCCAAAGATGCTTTTTTATGTTAACACATCCATCCTCATCAAACTCTATATTTTCAGAACGCAGCATGTCTTCCATTAAATGAATATCGCCAAAATGGATTTTACCAGTTAACGCGCCGAATCTATTTACAACTCTGTGACATGGCAAACGGGAATTTTTTGCACCGTTCAATGCCCATCCTACAGTTCTTGCCGATGATCTGATTCCGCAAGCTTCCGCAATTGTTCCATAAGTCGTCACTTTGCCTCGCGGTATCTTCGCAACAATTTTATAAACACGATCAAAAAAATCTGACTTTTTTGTTCCCATATTTCATTAAATCAAAAGTCATTCCGAGCGGAGCGAAAAATCAGCAGCTATGAAGTGCATGGGATTCTTCTTCCAGATCGTATATGGATTCAGAACGACATTTTCATTCACCCATAATTTTTATTATCACACGTTTTCTTCTCTGTCCGTCAAACTCGGCATAATAAACTTGCTGCCACGGACCAAAATCGAGTTTGCCGTTTGTGACGGGAATTATAACTTCATGATGCACAAGCAAACTTTTCAAATGTGCGTCTCCATTATCTTCGCCGGTTCGGTGGTGGCGGTAATCTTTTTTGAAAGGTGCAAGATTCTCAAGCCACTCGTCAATATCTTGTATCAATCCGCTTTCGGCGTCATTCACATAAACACCGGCAGTAATATGCATTGCAGAAACCAAAATCATCCCTTCTTTGATTCCGCTTTTCTTCAAAACTTTTTCAACTTCATCCGTGATGTTGATGTATTCTCTTCGTTTAGACGTGCTGAACCAAATATATTCAGTGTGAGTTTTCATTGTGCATTCATAAATTAACTTTGAGAGAATTTCAGAAGAAACTCTTTTATGAATCCGTTTATATCGCCGTCCATCACGCCTTGAGTGTCGGAAGTTTCGAATTCTGTTCGGTGATCTTTAACCATGTTATAAGGATGAAAAACATATGAACGGATTTGGCTTCCCCATTCAATTTTCATTTTGCTTTTTTCGATTTCATTTGCCGCAGCTTCCAACCTTTCTTTTTCAACTTGATAAAGCCGGGAACGGAGAAGCTTGAATGCATTGTTTTTGTTTTGAAGTTGCGAACGTTCTGTTTGACACGCTGCAACAATTCCGGTTGGAATGTGGGTTATACGAACTGCTGTTTCAACTTTATTAACATTCTGTCCACCTTTGCCGCCGGAACGGAAAGTATCGATTCTTAAATCTGCCGGATTAATATCAATCTCGATAGTATCATCGATTTCGGGAATAACAAACACCGATGCAAATGAAGTGTGACGCCGTTTGTTCGCATCGAATGGCGAGATGCGCACCAAACGATGTACACCGTTTTCAGCTTTCAAATGTCCGAATGCAAACTTGCCTTGAACTTCTATAGTCGCACTTTTTATTCCGGCTCCGTCGCCATCAAGCCAATCAACCAAATTCATTTTATAACCATTCTGTTCGCCCCAGCGCAAATACATTCTCATCAGCATCTGCGCCCAATCCTGCGCTTCTGTTCCACCCGCACCAGAATGAATTGTTAGGATGCAGTTCTTGTCGTCATCCTTCCCGCCCAGCATGCTTTTTAGTTCAAAATCGGAATATGCTTTTTCAACATCAAGTAACTCTGCTTCAATTTCAGGAATCAAGCTATCATCCTTTTCAAACTCCGCCAACTCAATAAATTCTTTTAGATGCTTCTGCTTATCGTTGAGCTTGTTCCATGTGTCAACCCAGACCTGGAGAGATTTGGATTTTTGCAAAACGGTCTGTGCATTCTTTTGGTCATTCCAAAAAGTTGGTGCTTCGGATTGTTTCCTAATTTCTTCTATTTGTTTTTCTTTGTCGGCTAACTTAAAGATAACCCCGTAGATTATTGATCTTCTGAGCGTAATCGTTTAATCGCTTCAATTGATCTTCGAACATAATATAACCCTTCTATTGTTGTATGGAACTTTGCGTGACCGTTCCTTCTTTGCCTTTTACGGGTCACTCGACTCTCTCCGCAAGGTGAAGCGGGCAGACTATGCCCTACAAATTTAAATTTCAATTTCTATTTTCAGCAATGCTGCGGCTAAAGTTTTTCCCTGCGCATCGTGTTTAAGTGAAACTGTTCCACCACCGCCGAGCGTGTTGTGCAATAAAAAATTCAACGCACGGATATTCGGCATTTCAAATCTTTCAACTTCACCAAAACAAATCCCTTCAAAATGTTTTTTAACTCTTTCAGCGGTTAGATGTTTTTTAATTATTTCATAACCGTTGCCGTCGTAAGCAATAATACCAACATTAGCGGCATCACCTTTATCTCCGCTGCGACCATGTGCTATGTCTATTAATTTTATTTTACTCATGTTGTTATTATCTCAACTTTTGGATGAACAAGTTTTTTCGGCATTAGCGCCGGCCAGTAAGCAATCACTTCGTTAACTTTCGGACGACCGCCAGCAAAACCGGTAACACTCGGCGGACCGGTTAAAATCAACGGTGCAATTTCTTTACCAAACGCTTCTATATCGTGATGATTGCCACTTCGAACACCTACACGAAGAACAACTTCATTAATTTCGTCTTGTTGCGATGCCAACGGACCGTGACAAGCATTAACACCCAGAAATTCGGTTCTGATTTCATCGAACTTTAATCCGAGATCGGAAAGACGTGTACGAAGAATTTCATCTGCTTTCTTTGCTTTTTCCAGCGCATCCGGCCAGCTGTAAGTTAAGCTCCCGGTTGCAGTGTAACCGTCGTTGTACGCCATTGAAACTTTGTAAAGATCTGTTGCGGGTTTGCCTTTGATTCCAAAAATTTTCACCCGATTTTTTTCCAACTGCTCCAGTTTTACAGAAGTAAAATCTGCAATACACTCCGGCGTAATGTAATTTGTCGGATCGCCAATTTCATACATCAACTGCTCACTGACTGTTTCAACCGAAACCATTCCGCCAGTATTCTCATGTTTAGTGATCACGATTTCACCATCCGGATAAGCTTCGGCGATTGGGAAACCGATATGCGCTAGATCCGGAACAGATCTCCAATTGCCCATAAAATTTCCGCCACTTGCTTGACCGCCGCATTCGAGAATGTGCCCTGCAATTACACCCGCCGCAAGTTTATCACAATCATCCCACAACCATTTGAACTCGTGAATCATCGGCGCATAAGTGAGAGACGTATCGGTCGTTCGTCCGGTAATAATAATTTGTGCACCTTTTTTCAAAGCTTCAACTATCGGTCGCGCGCCAAAGTAAACGTTTGCGCTGATCAATCTTTCTTTTACATCGCTAATCTTTTGACCCGATTCCATGTTATCCAAACCGGCGCCACGTTTCAGCAGGTCATCGAGCGAATCCAAGATATCATCGCCGGTAACCACGCCAATTTTCAATCCTTTGATTCCTTGCTTGTGAGCACACTTAACAATTTCTTCAACACAGCCTATCGGATTTGCGCCGCCGCCGTTCGTAATTACTTTAATATTTTTTTCTGCGATGTGAGGAAGTATATCTTTCATTATTTGAATTAAGTCCCGCGCATATCCGGCAGCAGGATTTCTTTTTTTCTGTTTCTGCATAATGGACATAGTTACCTCTGCAAGAAAATCCATCATCAGATAATCTATTTGACCTTTTGTAACTTGCTGGAGAGGAATTGACTGAAGATCTCCCCAGAATCCGGAACCGGATGCTATTCTAATTTTATCTCTTGACATAGGAATAGATTCCCACAAACATTCTCTAAATTTTCTGCGTAAAGATATGAAAGGAAGTAGTGGAATAAAAATGAAGTGATTATTTCTCTGCGTACTTCGCGTCTCTTCTGCGTTCTCTGCGTTTAAGTCTTTTTCCCGCAGAGGACCTGCCTACTCGTATCGCTTACGCTTCAGCGTAGCGGGCCTGCACGCGCAAAGTCCGGCATCTGCCGGATCGCAAAGGACACAACGAATCTTTCAAATGTGAAAAGATTATAAAATAGTATTAGCTAGTTTTACTTAGTAAATCATCAACTTCTTTTCCCAAATTCTCTAAGTCACGAACAACTATAGATCAAATGATTTCTTCCGATACATTATCATAACCGTGTATTATTCGATTTCTTGTATCAACGATTTTTCGAGCATTTGTTAATTTAAAGTCGGGTTTCGTTTTTAGAATTCTGCTAACAGCTTCTCCGATTATTTCAATATTTCGTTCGATTGCTCTTTTCGTTTTAAGGTCGCGTTGAAATTCTAAAAAATCTTTTTTTGATAGGAATAAATTGATCTATTTCTTGAATTGCTTGCTTGATGTCTGCCAACCATGTCTTTATCTCAATTTCCATAAATCAAAATTTTTGTCTGATCAATTTGATTTTTCAAATATGGATTTTTTATAGCTTTCTGTTCTAAGAGATCTATTTGGCGTTTGAGTAATTCTTCAAGATGAAATTTCAAGTTGAAGTACTTGTCTGAATAAGCGATTGGATCACTTTCATCAATATCAACAACAAGATCAATATCGCTGTCGGATCGAAAATAATCACCAGTAACCGAACCAAAAGCAAAAAGAGTTTTCACTTTATTGGAGTCGCAAAGTATTTTAATTTGATCTATATGTTGGCAAATCTCTTCCACTTCTTCTCTCGTTGAGTATTATTAACTGCATTCCAAATATACGATTTTTGAAGAACATAGTTTTTACCTTGCTAACTAGAAATGTTTTATTAATAAAATACTTCTTTGCAGGCTTTGCGACTTCTCTGCTCACTTTGCGTTTATATTTTTAAAACGCAGAGGGCGCAAAGTTCAAATCAATCTGGCAACACAAAAACACTGAGGTATAACATTCAGCTAAAGTATTCAGCATCCACATAAGTCGACCTTATTCCTTGTCAATAATAATCGGAGAAGGTTCAAACAACTCTGCGTTGTCCTCAGAGATCTTTTTCAATTGCTTCCGAAAGTTCGGCTCAGTCTCACCAATTAGGATGAGAACAACTTTACCCTTCCATTGTTTATATTCCTCAAGTTGACCTATCAATCTCTGAAACTGGTCGCGTTTGTTTAGATTCAACTTCAACTCAACAATGATTTGTTCGCCAATGAGCAAATCAGCCTTGACTCTACCAACAGCGTACTGCTTAGTGATTTGTATATCAGAAAGCTGCTGATGAAGGAACTTGTAAAACGAATTTTCATAATCTTTCTCCGATTTGCACCCAGATGCATCCCAATTCAAAACTAGCTTGCGGATGTAGCTTATCGGGTCAAATTTATAGGAAACTTTATTGAAAATGTCCATTAATGATTGCTCCTTTCTCTATAGATTGATACTGTAACTTCATATTCTTGGCTTCCTTCCCTTTTCATCACTAAGTCTCATGTATTCTTGTTATTCAGATGTAATGTACAGACGTATTTCACCAAACCAATATAAATTTGCATCGTGATAGAAATATTATTTTAATAATAAATTTTTGTCCTCAACATTTCAAGAAAAAACTCCTACTTTAATTTTTTGTTTTCGATGCTCTCCAAATCAGCATGGACAGTTCTACACTCTACATTCTCCGTTCTATTCCATCACCGCTTTATACCCGTAACAATGCAAACCGGATTTCCCTTCGTCCTGTATTTTACGGAAGACGAGTTTTACTTTTGAGCCAATCTCAACTTTGTTAACATCGCAATCGGTTATCTGCGCGGTAAGACGAACGCCGTCGTTCAATTCAATTATCGCTACAACATACGGCGTCTCTTTGGAAAATTTATCCGGTCCAACGCGGATGATTGTGAACGTTAAAATCTTTCCTTCGCGGCTCAACTGTACCGTTTCAAAATTTTTTGATTTGCATTTCGGACAAACCAATCTCGGTGGGAAAGAAATATTTCCGCACTCTTTGCATTTGCCGGCTTCAAGACGGTAACGCTGAGGAACTTCTCTATGATATCGTGGACTAATCATACTGCCTCCAAAATGTGAATTACACAACTTGCACCGGAACCGCCCATGTTTTGAGCAAGACCGTACTTTGCATTTTTAACCTGCCGTTCGCCTGAATTGCCGGTGAGCTGTTCATACAACTCGATTATTTGAGCTATGCCGGTAGCACCAACCGGATGACCTTTGGATTTCAATCCTCCGCTTGTGTTAATTGGAATTTTTCCGCCGATTGATGTCGATCCGTTTTCTACAGCGGCACCTCCTTTTCCTTTTTCAAAAAATCCCAAGTCTTCGGTTACGACAATTTCCGCTATCGTAAAACAATCGTGCACCTCTGCAAAATTTATGTCGGATGGTTTCAATCCCGATTGTTTGTAAGCTTTCTGCGCGGCGACAGAAACACATTTCAAGGCGGTCAAACTTTCTCTGCTGTGAAGTGCGATTGTATCTGACGTTTGAGCCGATGCAACTACTTTCACGTAGGGCTTCTTCAACTCCTTCGCATAATCAACAGAGCAGACAATTACAGCAGCACCTCCGTCGCTTACCGGAGAACAATCGAGTAACCTCAAGGGATCGGCAACCATAGTTGCCTTCATCACTTGTTCAAGCGTTACGGGTGAACGGAATTGCGCATTGGGATTCATCGAACCGTTCTTGTGATTTTTCACTGCAACAGATGCGAGCTGCTCGCGTGTGGTTTTATATTGATGCATGTGTGCGCGTGCAATCATAGCATACAAACCGGGAAAAGTTATTCCGTTATAAACTTCGTATTCTTGATCAGCCGCTGTTGCCAATGCATCGGTCACGTCTGCGCCGTCTGTCATTTTTTCTACACCGCCGGCAAGAACAATTTCACTTTGTCCGGATGCAACTTCAAGATACGCCTGGCGGAATGCCGCGCCGCCCGATGCGCAAGCTGATTCAACTCTTGTTGCCGGAATTGGCGCAGCTCCGAGGTAATCCGCCATCACCGCGCCGATGTGTTCTTGTCCTACAAACAATCCGCCTGACATGGTGCCGACATACATAGAATCGATATGATCGACCCCGGAATTTTCTATTGCTTTAAGCGAAGCTTCGACAAAAATATCGCGCAGAGATTTTTTCCAAAGCTCGCCAAACTTTGTTATTCCAACGCCAACTACCGCTACATCTTTTCCCGCAAAGCGGGATCTCATTTCATTCAACATATCATCTCCTCCCTACTCATTAAGAATAATTTTTTTTCTGAACTTTGCGTACCCGCCATAATCCAAATAAATTTTATTGTTGTCGAGCATGTCTCTTAGTTTGGGTGCAAGGTCTCTAACTTTTTCAATTTCATCCGTCACTTGATAAATGAATCCATCGCTTCCGGCACCGGAACCGAACGACACCATAAAAATTTTGTCGCCGGGTTTTGCAACATCAAGCACTGCCGAAAGTCCTGTTGGCGATGAACCGGAATAGGTATTTCCCATCCAAGGAGAAATCCAGCCGACTTCCATTTGTTCTTTTGTGAATCCAAGTTTCTTTCCGGCTTCTTGCGGAAATTTTCCGTTCGGCATGTGAAATACTGCGAACTGAAAATCTTTCGGCTGCATACCGGATTTTTCCAGCAAACTTTTCCCGGCGTTATAAATGTGTTTGAAGTAAGCCGGTTCGCCGGTAAATCTTCCGGCATGACGTGGATAAAATTCATGTTCGCGCCGCCAAAAATCCGGCGTGTCGGAAGTGTATGAATGCGTGAAAAGAATTTCGGCAACAACTCTTTCTTTTCCCATAATAAACGCCGAGCCGCCGGCAGATGCCGAATATTCGAGCGCATCGCCGGGTGCGCCTTGAGAAGTATCTGCGCCAATACCAAGCGCATATTCCATTTCACCGGCTTTAACCAAACTGTAAGCAACATACATCGCTTCCGTTCCGGCTTTGCATGCGAATTCATAACTCGCAACGTGAACATGTGGACCGATACCAAGTGCATCTATTAAAATTGTTGCGCTTGGTTTGACAGCATAAGGATGGGATTCCGAACCTATGTACACCGCACCTATTTTCTGTGGATCGATTCGTGCGCGCTGCAACGCATAACGTGCAGCTTCCACAGAAATGGTAATTGTATCTTCATCAAGTCCCGGAACGGTTTTCTCGTAGAGCATCAAACCGCGCTTGATCGCTTCGGGGTCTGCACCCCACTGTTTTGCAATTAAATCTACTTTGATTCGATAGCGAGGAAGGTAAGAGCCGTAACCAACTATTCCAATCATATTATCCTCTGGTTGTTGTTTAATTTTATTTATATCAACAATTTATATCAACAATTACATCAGTGTCAAAAAATAACCGGGGTGGTATTTGTCAATTAAAATGTTTCCGAAAGTAAATTAGGAATTGATCAATCAACTTTCTACATTTTTTTTATGATCTGGGAGGCAAGCTGTTCGGCGGAGGTATTTTCATCGCAGGTAAGCCAGTCTATGTTTTTTGTTTTTCTGAACCATGTCAGTTGTCGTTTTGCGTAACGACGGGTGTTGCGTTTGATTAATTCGATTGCACGTTCAAGCGTAATTTCATTTTCGAGGTAAGATATTATTTCTTTGTAGCCGACCGTGTTCAAAGCGTTTATTTTTTTTGAATAACCGAACAATAAAATATTTTTAACTTCGTCTACCAACCCTTGCTTCATCATTTCGTCAACACGGTTTTCTATGTTACGGCATAATTTTGTCCGCTCCCAATTCAATCCGAATAGTTTGAACTCTATATCTGTTTCGCGTTTGTATGTCTCTTGAAATTTCCAGATCGGTTCGCCGGTTAAATGAAAGACTTCTAGAGCACGCATAACACGTTTCCAATTTTGCGGAAGCATTTTCGAAGCGCTCTGCGGATCGATTTTTTTTAATTCATTGTACAAATATTCGTTGCCAAATTTCTCGCGCTTATCGTGAAGTTTCTTTCGATATTCCGAATCTGCATCAACCGTATTAAAGATTCCTTCCACCAATGCCTTGATATAAAGTCCTGAACCTCCAACAACTACTGGAGTTTTACCATTCAACAAAAGCGTGTCAATAATTTCTAATGAATCGGATTCGAACCGGCTCACGTTGTAATTTTCATCCGGATTCAGAAAATCAATAAGATGATGTTTGGTTTGTGCTCGTTCATGTGCTTTTGGTTTTGCAGTTCCTATAGATAGCTGCTTATATATCTGACGGCTGTCGGCAGAAATTATTTCGGTTCGTAATTTTTCGGCAAGAGAAATTCCAACTTTAGTTTTACCGGAACATGTTGGACCAACTATAACAATTACTTTCCGTTCCATCCTTCTTTGCCAATGAGTGGTACAAAAGCAAAATATGGAACTTCGCGTATTTCAAATTCATCCTCTGCAATTTTGGCGATTACATGAAGCGTTTGAATTTGTCTATCGCCAACAGGAATTACCATCTTCCCGCCGACTGCAAGCTGTTTTTTCAGATGCACCGGTACAGATGGACTGCCTGCAGTTACAATTATTCCATCATAAGGTGAAAATTCTTCCCATCCGATTGTTCCATCGCTGCACCGGGCTGCAATCTTAAGATTTAGCCGATCAAAAATTTTTAACGCCGAGTTGTACAAATCATAATGACGTTCAATTGTGAATAACCGCGCACCCATTTCGTAAATAATTGCAGCTTGATAACCGGAACCGGTTCCTATTTCCAAATATCTTTTGTTAGGTTGCGGATCCAATGCTTGAGTCATAAAAGCTACTGTGTACGGCTGAGAAATGGTTTGTCCCATTCCAATAGGCAAAGCAACATCTTTGTATGCATGCTGCTTCATTATATCTGGCACAAATAGATGGCGCTCAACTTTCATAAATGCTTCGAGCACACGTTGATTGGTTATTCCCCTGGATTTCAAGATTTCAACAAGTTCTTTTCGTTCTGTTTCGTACATTTTCTGGAATGATGTTAAATTGTGCACCACAAAGATAAAATTTTATTACTTAACTCAACCTACGCAAGGTTTGATCTGCAATGAAAAGATATAACTATAAAACGAGTATTTTCTTTAAAACAAAAAAATTCGTTTGTCAGGCTCAAACCTTGGGCAACATTAGTTACTTAAGAATTTTTAGAAATAATTAAGGCGGAAAGACAATGTTAACGCTAATACCAGGCGCATTGCTGATAATGTGCATGCGCATTTGTGATGTAACAATCGGAACGTTTAGAACTATTCTTGTAGTTCAATCGAAAAAATACCACGCAGCAATTGCCGGATTCTTCGAAGTGTTAATCTGGATTTTTGCAATGCGGTATATTGTTCAGCATATGGATCATACGATAAATCTGATTGGCTATGCAGTTGGATTTGCACTTGGAAATATTTTAGGAATAACATTGGAACAACGCGTGGCAATCGGCTACGCTCAAGTAAATGTTATTTCGCGCCACCATACCGACAATATTGCAATGGCATTGAGAAAGTCGAGGTTCGGCGTAACAATACTTCCAGCAGAAGGAGGTGCAGGCGGAGTTTCAATATTAATTGTAATTGTAAAGAGAAAATTCTTAAACGATTTGATCAAGATGGTCGAATCCATTGACAAAAAAGCTTTCATCACCGTTCAACAATCTAGACCATACAGAGGTTATGTCCATGGCCCAAGAGTTTAGCAAATTTTTAACTGCAAGGTTGCGACGATTAACGAATACTATTATATTTACACCGCATGTTTGGTTGTTCTAAAAATTTTGAAATGCGGGAATAGCTCAGTTGGTAGAGCGCAACCTTGCCAAGGTTGATGTCGCGGGTTCGAGTCCCGTTTCCCGCTCTACAATCCCGATCATATCGGGATTTTTTTTCTGAAAAGAATGATTTTATAAGGCGCTGTACCCAAGTGGATTAAGGGGAAGGTCTGCAAAACCTTTATTCGTCGGTTCGAATCCGACCGGCGCCTCAACAAAAAAAATGTATTGGTGGCAAAAGTCTGCAAT
>CAZQQC010000061.1:0-17666 GCA_964595365.1 uncultured Melioribacter sp. | reverse complement strand
TGAGCGGCTGTCCAACTGTTGTACTAAAGTGAACATATTTGCCAACATTGGTTGGCTTTGCAGTGTAATACGCTGTTAAATTTAAATGGGAAGATGGATTATTATATGTGAGCGGATTTTGAGTTTGGCTATACGAACCACTCCAGTGATCAAACTTATATTCTAATCCATTTTCAATTTGGAAAGGCGCCAGTATGCTATAAGAAGAGTCTTCATACAGATAGGTGGTTGAGCCGCTGCTACGAGGAATAGAGTTGATATTAATAACGCCCGCACCAAAACTATTACTCAAATTTGCATTTACTTGTTTGGCGTATTAGGTGGTTACGCCGAATGTCTGTTGCCCCGAGACATCCGGTACAGTTTTTGGTTCGGTAGTAAGTACTGTAGCAAAGCGAAAAAACAAACCTGGTTTTATAACGAGAATCGGGTTAGTTATTTTTAGATCATCACAGACTTTAATCTCCCTTAGTGGAGGTCGGTTACTTGTCTTGTTTTAGCGGTTGCAATAAGACGGAATGGCACAGAAAAACTTTGAGTAACTGATGTTACACAAGACTTGACCTTCGGAGTTAGTCCGTTGTTATCATAGCGCAACCCCGAAGGTCTTCACGGTCGATCAAACCTCGCGCAAGGTGAGTTGGTAAATTCCGGAAGGCTTTACTTAATTAACAACTGTTGCAATTTCTTTATAGAAACCAGGAGACGGGAAAATATTTTTAACATTTTCATTTTTCCACCCGATGCTTTTTCTTTCATACAAAATATGTTATAGAGACATCATTCTTCTCGATACAAACCTTTGATTAAACACTTTTACTTTAACGCTGCGGTTTTTCACGGTCGCTACGACCGGTTCTGACAACCATTATCGGAATTTTTATTGAGTGACGGACGCTGTCAACTGTCTGCCCAAAAATTATATCTCCCAAAGTTTGATGTCCATGAGAACCAAGAATAAGCAAATCATAACCTTCTTCTTCAACAGACCTAACAATTTCTTCGGGAGGATTACCGTAGCGGATAGTTGTCTCAACTGCTAAATCGAATTCTTCAATTTTGCGCGCAAGTTCTTCGATGTAAAGCCGGTCTTCCCTGCTATGAAGACTCTCTTCGTTCGAGCCGTGTATCAATGTTCCGGGAGTATCAACAATATGAATCAGTCCGAGTTTAGCGTTATGAATTTTTGCAATTGTTAGTGCTTCCGATATAACGATTGAATCTCCTTCGCCGTGTTCGAGAGCAACGCCAATATTTTTGTATTTCCTGGTCTGGATCCGTGAGGCAACATCACTGCCTGTAGTAGCTATTCCCATATCCCAGGTTTTTCTTTCTTTGAATAAAGGTGCAAAGGTTAGATAGATTAATACAAGCCCAACCGCCAGAAGAACCGGCGCAATAATAAGCCAGGGCAAAACAATGCTGCTGCTCCACTCAACAACAGCATCAAACAGCAACTTAAAGTTCAAGCCGATAATTATAGTGGCGGTGAGCCAGGCTAAAACTTTGACCCAGCCAGGATTTGCAAAGCTGCCCATTTTCTTTTTATCGGAAGTAAAATGAACCAGCGGAATAATTGCAAAGGGTAACTGCAAACTGAGAACTACCTGAGAGAAAATTAATAACCTGAATGTTCCTTCACTTCCAGAAATTGCAATAACAATAACAGCGGGCAGCAACGCTAACCCGCGCGTTATTAATCTTCTTAGCCAGGGAAGAAGCTTTATGTTAAGAAAACCTTCCATTACAATCTGACCGGAAATTGTTCCGGTCAAAGTAGAGCTCTGCCCTGCTGCAACCAGTGCAATACCAAATACAACGGGTGCAATGCTTGTTCCGAGAATCGGTTCGAGTAAATGATGTGCTTGCTGAATTTCTGTAACAACAATTCCACGGCTGTAAAAAACAGCAGCTGCAACAATTAATATTGCCGCATTTACAAAAAATGCACCGTTCAACGCAATTGCAGAATCGATCAAATTAAATCTGCACGCTTCAGATTTTCCGGTATGGGTGTTCGAAATATTTCTTGTTTGAACAAGTGACGAATGGAGATACAAATTATGCGGCATTACTGTTGCGCCTATTATTCCTATTGCGACAAAAAGAGCGCTATTATCAAGCTGAGGAATAAATCCCGATACAACGTTGTGCCAGCTTGGCTGCGCAAAAAATATTTCGACTAAAAAACTTAATCCAATTGTTGAAACAAGCATTACGATAAACGCTTCCATTTTGCGAACGCCGAGTCGTTGTATAGCAAGCAATAGAAATGTATCGAGTGCCGTTATAAGACATCCCCAAAGAAGCGGCAAGCCAAAAAGAAGATTCAACCCGATGATTGTTCCCAGCACTTCGGCAAGATCGCATGCAGCGATTGCAATTTCGGCAAGCACCCAGAGAAACACACTTAATCTTTTTGAATATTCTTTTCTACATCCTTGAGCTAAATCGTATCCGGTTACAATTCCAAGTCGTGCCGATAAAGTTTGCAGCAGTACAGCCATAAGATTAGACATCAGCAAGACCCAGATCAATGTATAACCAAAACGTGAGCCGCCTTCGATATCCGTTGCCCAGTTCCCCGGATCCATATAACCAACACTTACAAGGTAGGCGGGACCGGCAAAGGCAAAAAGCCTCCTAAACCAACCGCGCTTTTTCACAGAGACGGTGCTTTCATATTGATCCGAATCATTTCTGCTAACTGGATTAGTGATTTTCATTTTATAATCAAAATTTAATTGAAAAATTTACATTTACAGGTAATTCAATAAACTGAGATCAATTTAATTCTGCCAAAGTTATGTTTCAATAATAGAATAGTTTTCCGACACCTTTTGTTTCATACAAAATTGGATGAAACTTGTGCTCGATAAAATCTGTTTTAAGGCTATAGTCTAACTAAAAATTAGTATTTTTGAATTCAATTTTTGGAGAAAGAATGTCAACAATCAGCAACGAACTAATCTTAAACGCGTTAAGAAATGTCTACGACCCGGATCTCCGGAAAGATTTGGTAACACTGAACATGATTAAAGAGATAAAGATAGATGGCAAAAATATTTCTTTGGTTGTTGAACTTACTACGCCTGCTTGCCCTCTCAAAGATAAAATTCAACAGGATTGTGTAGATGAAATCAAAAAAGCGGTTCCGGATGCGGGGCAAATTTCTATTACGATGAATTCCAAGGTTCAACCGAGTCTTAACCAAAGAATGAATGCCATACTTCCCGGGGTAAAAAATACAATTGCAGTTGCAAGCGGTAAAGGCGGAGTAGGCAAAAGCACCGTTGCAGTAAATCTTGCTGTAGCTCTGGCACAAGACGGCGCAAAAGTAGGTTTGATAGATGCCGACATTTACGGCCCAAGTATTCCTCTTATGCTCGGTATAAACAACAGACCAAAAATTTTCCAGGATACGGCAACGGCTAAAATGGTTCCTCTAGAAAATTTTGGAGTCAAAGTAATGTCGATCGGCTTTTTAATTGAAGAAGATGCACCGGTAATCTGGCGCGGACCAATGGCTAGCGGCGCAATAAAACAATTTATGAGCGACGTACACTGGGAAGAACTTGATTATTTAATCTTCGATTTACCGCCGGGGACGGGAGATATTCAGCTGACACTTGTACAGACAATTCCGTTAACAGGCGCAGTCATCGTTACAACCCCTCAAGATGTTTCAATAATAGATGTTAAGAAGGCGCTGCGAATGTTCCAGCGCGTAAACGTTCCTATACTCGGTATCGTGGAGAACATGAGCTATTTCATAGCGCCAGATACCGGAAAACGCTACGATATATTCGGAACGGGCGGCGGGCAAAAGTTAGCCGACGAACTATCGATTCCGCTGCTCGGCGCAATTCCGATTCATCAAAACATTCGTGAAGGCGGAGACAATGGTAAGCCGATTGTTTTCGATAAACCGAATTCGGAACAATCTCAAAAAATAAAAGGAATCGGTCGAAACATGGCAGCGGAAATCAGCAAAAATAATTTCTCATCATCATTACCCAAAATTGAGATATCTTTGGAAGACGAAAATTAAAGGATAATGAAATGGCTGACGTTCTAAACGAAAAAGTTGAGAAAGCATTGGACTCAATTCGACCTTATCTCAAAGCAGACGGCGGCAATGTTGAACTAGTTAAAGTTACACCTGAGGGCATTGTCGAAGTAAAACTAACCGGCGCTTGCAGCGATTGCCCCATGTCGCAGATGACTCTTCGTGCAGGCGTAGAACGCGCTTTGATAAGAGAAGTACCCGGCATCAGAAGAGTTGAAGCCGTAAATTGATTTTTACCAAACATAATAGAGGATTAAGAATGCGGAAAAAAGTAATTGCAGGAAACTGGAAGATGAATAACGATGTTAACGGCACGGTCAATTTGATCTCTGAAATAAAAAAAGAACTTAATACAAAAAATTTTAATGCTGATGTAATTGTTTGCCCGCCGTTTACAAATCTTGAAACTGCATATGCTTTAATTAAAGATTCACAGATTAAACTTGGGGCTCAAAACATGTACTTTGAAGAAAGCGGCGCATTCACCGGTGAAATTTCTCCAATGATGTTGAAAAGCACAGGCTGCGAATTTGTAATTTTAGGCCATTCCGAAAGAAGAACCATCTTCCTCGAAAACGATCGGCTAATTAATAAGAAAATTAAAACGGCTGTAAAGCACAATCTGAAACCGATTTTCTGCGTTGGTGAAACTCTGGAAGAAAGAGAAAAAGGAGTAACATTCAATATAATTGAAACGCAAGTTAGAAATGGATTAGAAGGACTAGCCCAAAGCGAATTATCCAACATGATAATTGCATACGAACCCGTATGGGCAATCGGTACCGGCAGAAATGCTACGCCGCAGCAAGCTCAAGAAGTCCATCAATTTATACGCGGAGTGGCTGCTAAGATTTACAGCCAAAGTTTTGCCGATCAATTGGTAATTCAGTACGGCGGAAGCGTTAAGCCGGATAATGCAAAAGATCTGCTTTCGCAGCCGGATATCGACGGTGCACTGGTTGGAGGCGCATGTCTTAAAGCCGATTCATTCGTTAAGATTGTCGAATCCGTTTAGATAAGCATACGGATAGTAGCTGTCCACTTCGATCCCGATTTCATCTGGATAAGTAAGATAGAAGGTGAAACGGGTAGAGAGGCAACCAGACTTCTTATTTCTGACTTCCAGTGTTTATGAAGTAAGTAATGTGTAGGCGTGTGCGATTTTAAAAGATAGTTACTTTGAGGCAAACCCTATATTTTTATCAATTTTATTGATACCCCCCCCTTCGATTTTGTATATTTGCATGATTTAATTGAAGAATATTAGGTAAAATGACAAAATCGTGTAGCAGAATCCTTTCCTACGTAATCTTTTCATATGCAAGCCTAACATTCGCACAAATCAAAGTCACTTCGCTACCAAAGAATATGGACGGCATATTTGATGCACAATTCTTCGACAGGAATGAAATGCGGAACGTTACTTTGCTGGATGAAGGCTGGTCTGTTTATTATGAAAGCGATCCTCAAAAGAAAGTGGAGACAACACTGCCTGCTGTTTTTGAAGGTGAAGAGAGTTTAATTTTTGAAAAAGAGATTTCGTTTACGAGCGATGAAGTAAATAACAAACAGCTGAGGCTTGGATTTTTAGGGCTGAATTACTCCGCCGAAATTCTGGTGAACGGTTACAGCATTTACAAACATCCGGGCGGGTCTTACCCTTTCGAAGTTGTGCTGCCGAAAGATATTATAAAGGGAAATGCCAACAATACAATTTCGGTGAAAGTTAATAGAAAATTGAATTCGGAAAATACGATTCCGGTTGAACAGAGATTTTTATTTCCAATAAACGACGGCGGAATTATTAGAGACGTTTACGTCAAATCAATTCCGTTGTTTCATCTTTCCCAGGTTAAGTATGATTTCTCGTTTGACCGGAATTTCTCCAAAGCTTTTCTAAATTTCAAAATTGATGTCGAGAATTCCACATATAAAGCCGGTCAAATAAATGCATCGAAAGAATTTTTAATAAGAATTAATTTATTTGCCAAGGGATCGGCAACTCCTCAAGCAAAAGGAGATTTTGCACAAACGACAAGCATCGAAATGCACGAATCAAACATTCAGCTTGAAATATTCAACCCCCAGCTTTGGTCGCCGGGTTCGCCAAATGGTTACACATGCGAAGTGAGTTTGCTTGATAACGGTGTTGTTGTTGATAAAACTATTCGACAAATATCTTTTTACCAATTGGAAAAAACAGAATCCGGATTACTACTAAACGATAATTCATTTGCACTAAAAGGAACAACATATTTTCTCAATGAAACCTCATTGAGAAGAATTACATCTTATCAAAAGCTCAAAGATGATTTGTTGTTGATTAAATCGACCGGGTTTAATGCTGTCAGATTTGCAAAGAGTTATCCCGATCCATACGCCCTGCAGTTATGCAATGAGAAGGGTTTATTTGCTTTGATAGAACTTCCAATCAATTCCGTGCCCGAAGATATTCTTTCCAAAAGTGATTTTGAATTGAATGCCGAACATTCCATAAAAGAATTTATCAATGTATATTCAAAATATTCTAATGCGTTAATATTCGGGGTAGGAAGTTCTTTTCTTCCAAACTCATCCGTTACGGAAAATTTTCTTGCAAGACTGGGTAAAATTATCGACGGCAGCAAGTTCTTAAGTTATGCTTCGTTTGCGGGAAGTCAAAAATCAAAAATAGAAGGAATAGATTTCATAGGTGTAGAATTACTTTCGGTTCCAATTAACCACATTAAGGACGAGTTTGACAATACTGCCGAAAATTTTACCGATCACTCTTTGTTTATCAGTGAAGCATCTTACCCTAATTATCAAGGCGGTGCAGCAGGTTATCTAGCAAAATATTCTACCGAAGCACAGGCAAAATATTTTGGCGATCTTATAAATCTAGTAAAAGACGTTAACCTTTCCGGATT
Organism: uncultured Melioribacter sp.; assembly: GCA_964595365.1. Classification (GTDB taxonomy): domain Bacteria; phylum Bacteroidota; class Ignavibacteria; order Ignavibacteriales; family Melioribacteraceae; genus Fen-1258. The sequence continues at coordinate 10,688 of CAZQQC010000061.1, read as the reverse complement.
TTTTATCAACTCTCTTTTCGAATATCGTGGAGCTTTTCCATCGTTGTATTCAGGTTACGCATCCGATGGATATTACAAATTAGGTGTTTTAGACAACTCAAGAAATTTGAATAACATTGCTTATAAGGTAATTGCATCAAAATTAACTACCTACGAAAAAGTAACAATTCCAATAGGCGCAGCAAAAGACGATAGCCCTTTGAGCTTCATACTTTTTGCATTGGCACTCGCCATTGCACTAGCAGTTTTAATCAATACAAAGAAAAAATTTAGAGAAGATTGCACCCGTGCATTATCGCGACCATATAATTTCTTTGCCGATATCCGCGACCACAGAATCCTATCCGGTATACACACTGTTATAATGATGCTGATTCAAGCAGGCGCATGCTCTTTACTGTTTACAATTCTGCTTTACTTTCTAAAATCTAACATTTTAGTGGACAAAATTTTGCTTTCTTTCGGAAGCGTAACGCTGATGAAAATAGTCAGTTACCTATCATGGAACCCGCAACCATGTTTTGTTATCTTGTTTTTAGTTTTCATTGCCAAGTTTATCTTATTGAGTTTGATAATTAAATCCGCATCATTCTTTATAAAAACAAGGGTCGAAATTTTCAGCATATTCTATACAGTAACGTGGTCGTTTCTCCCGCTCACACTTCTGCTTCCAATTGAACTTGTTCTTTACAAAATTTTGATTGCGAACAGTATCAATGCGGTTATTTTTATTTTAATAGCAATTTATTTCTTGTGGATTTTTCAACGACTGCTGAAAGGTATCTACGTCATTTTTGATGTTAGCCCTGGCAGCGTTTATTTCTATTCCCTTCTCGTTATTGTGATTATTCTTGGCGGGATGATTTTAAAATTTCAATTAAGTCATTCTACGCTTTATTACATTAACAATGCAATTAAACAATATAAATCTATGATTTTTTAAGGGCATAGCTTGTTTCTATCCAAACTGGAAATATTTGGTTTCAAATCTTTCGCAAATAAAACAAACATAGGTTTTAACCGCGGAATAACGGGTATTGTTGGTCCCAATGGCTGCGGCAAAACAAACATTGTCGATGCTATCCGTTGGGTTCTGGGTGAACAGAAGACTGCAACTCTCCGCAGCGATAAAATGGAAAATGTTATTTTCAACGGGACACGCGAAAAGAAACCGATGGGGATGTCGGAGGTCTCGCTGACTCTTGTTAACGATCACGGTGTGCTGCCTACCGACTATACCGAGGTTACAATTACCAGAAGGATTTTTCGTTCCGGCGAAACAGAATATCTTCTCAACAAAAATATCTGTCGACTTAAAGATATAACAAACTTATTCATGGATACAGGTATTGGAGCCAATGCTTATTCTGTAATAGAATTGAAAATGGTTGAAACTATTCTTTCAAGTAAAACCGAAGAACGAAGAAAACTTTTCGAAGAAGCTGCTGGAGTTAATAAGTACAAATTGCGCCGCCGTCTCTCGCTCAAAAAACTTGAAGACGTAAAAGCCGATCTTACCCGTGTTAACGATATAGTATCGGAAGTTGAAAAAACCGTGCGGTCGCTTGAAAGACAGGCTAAACGCGCCGATCAGTATAGTCAAATACAATCTGTTCTGAGAGAAAAAGAAATTGATTTAGGCGAACGCGAGTACGCTCACCTAAGCAATAGAAAGCTAACTCTTGCAGGCAATATCACAGAACACATAGGAAAAAAAAACCGGATAGATCAAGACATCCGTAAGATCGAGTACGAACTGATCCGCTACAGAAACGAGATCAACTCAATTGATACCGAACTCCAGGCAAAGAGAAACGAACTGGCAGAGAACACCGATCGTTTGCACAATACTCAGAAAAATATTTCAGTCTCTGAAGAACGGTTAAAATCACTTTTAGATAATCATGAAAGACTTGAGAAAGAAATAGTTGAACTCAAAAATCAATTGGAAGAAACGGAAACTCAAATCGTTAAAAGCAATGAAGAACTCGAGAGTCTATCTCAAAAATTAACCGACAAAACTTCCGAAACTTCGGCTTATGAAATTGTTATCTCTCAAAAACGCGATGAACTGGATAAGAAAAGATCCGAATTGAAACAACTGACAGAAGACCGTTTTAATTTGATGAGGGATATTTCCGAAAAGGAAAATAATTTATCCAGCTTGCAAAAAGAATTGACCAATTACAATGCAACGGTACAAAAGCTTAATCAAAAAATTCAAAATATTACAAACACTATTGCAAAAACAGTCGGTTTCATAGAAGAACTGCAGGGAGAAAAAAGCGGCGCAGAAAAGAAATTGAAAGAAACCGGTCTTTTGATTGCACTCCGGGAAAAAGAAAAGGAAGGACTTGAACATAAAATCAACGGATTAAAAGAAAACGAGATTGAAGAAAAAACTTTGCTTGCTGCTCTCAAAGAAAAGATTGAATTTTTCCAAACATTGATTTCGAATCTTGAGGGAGTATCAAAAGGCGCTAAGGTCTTGCTGGAAAGCAATCAATGGACACGGCAAAGCAAAAACATTTTTGCCGACGTGGGCAGCACACAGGAAAAATACAGATTTGCCCTCGAAGCAGCATTGCGAACAGTTCTCAATAATCTTTTGATGGACAGTGCCGACGACCTTCGGAACGCGGTTGATTATTTACGCAGTAACAATTTAGGCAAAGCATCTTTCTATCTATTACGATCCGGAGAAAATATAAAAAAATCTTTTGCAGAAAAGCTTTCCGAATATTCGATAAAAAGAAAAGCAAAGAAGTTAAGCAAGGAAAAAAATTTCATAGGCTGGGCAAAAGATTTTGTTGAAACAGATCCGAAATGGCTGCCCTACTTTGAACAGATACTTTCTCGCATCGTTGTTACCGAAAATTTGCAATCTGCTATCGATTTGAGCACACGTTATCCGGCGTTTGGTTTTACAACACTGGAAGGAGATTTAGTTCAGAGCAATGGAGTTATAGAAGGCGGTTCTTTACCAAAGCAAGATGAAACTTTATTCGGCAGAAGACAGCTGCTTGAAAGCCTTAAAAAAGAATACCCGAAACACGAATCCAATGTGGAGAAGATAAAATCTCAAATTGCAGAGCTCGAAGCGAAGATTTCAAAAATCGATTTGAAAAATCTTTCCGATGCAGAGAAACTCATTGCCAGCGACATAGCAAACATAGAAAAACAAATTTCCCAGTTTGAATACGAAAAAAATAAAGCCAGTGAAGAGGTTGAATCGACCCAAAAAGAGATCCGCGAAGTTGCCGAGAAAGCAAATTTGCTCGATAATCAAATCAACGAAATACAAAACGAAATTGATGGTTTGAACGAGAAGAAAAAAGATTCGGACGAGTATGTATCAAAGTACGAAACCGAACTGAATGCTTCCGAGAACAAATTCAATCAACTCGTCGAGCAGCAAAACGAACTTAAACTTGAGATCGAAAGAACAAAAGGTCAGATTGAAAATTTCAGGAACAGTATAGAGCGCTCGGAGAACGACAAGATTTCGACCGAAGGAAATATTGAAAAACGAAGAGCCGACTTAAGTACTAATGAATCCGAAACAAATTCGTTAAAGGAAAAAATCAACGGAACAAATCTTGAGCTTGAAAAAATAAACATGGCTCGAAAAGAAGTGATCGTTCAGGAAAAAGAAGTAAGCGACACACTTAAGGCTGTTAAAGACGAAGCTGCGAAATACGAAAACGAACTCAACATGCTTCGTGATAACCGCCAGGAAGTTTCGGATCAAATTCATACGTCAGAAATAAAAGAAAACGAAATCAGTCTCCGTATTGAAAATCTGATAGCCCACATAAAAGAAAATTACAGCATCGAAATTGAGCCGAAACAATTTGAGGAACTCGAAACATTTAACTTTGATGCAGTAACGGAAGAGGTCCAAAAGCTGAAAGAAAAAATTCGAAACATCGGTCCGGTGAACCTCCTCGCTTACTCGGAGTATGAAGAAGAAAAGAAACGGCTGGATTTTCTGCACAAGCAACGCGACGATCTGGTCGAATCGGAAAAAGATTTGGTAAAAACCATAAATGAAATTAACGAAACTGCACAGAAATTATTTCTCGATACGTTTGAACAGATTCGTCAAAATTTTATCAAAATATTCCAAACGCTGTTCAACCCCGGCGATGAAGCAGATCTTTCGTTGGAAGAAGGAATTGATCCGCTCGAAGGAAAAATTGAAATTATGGCAAAACCGAAAGGCAAGCGCCCGACTTCAATCGAACTTTTATCCGGAGGGGAAAAAACTCTGACTGCCACAGCTCTGCTCTTCGCAATTTATTTAGTTAAGCCGAGCCCGTTTTGTATTCTCGATGAAGTTGACGCACCGCTTGACGATGCCAATATAGACCGCTTTACAAAATTGATAAAAGAGTTCAGCCAGAATACTCAATTCATAATTGTTACACACAACAAAAGAACGATGGAAGCTTCGGAAACAATGTACGGTGTTACGATGCAGGAAGAAGGCGTATCGAAGCTAGTCGGAGTTAGATTTGAAGAGATACCACAGAGTTATGAACCCCAACAATAAATCATTCAAAATATTTATTGATTTCGACGGAACCATCACTCAAAAAGATGTTGGCGAAGAAATGTTTCTCCGTTTCGGCAACGTTGAAAAAGTCAATGCATGGATAGATGAATGGATCGGCAAAAAAATAAACTCGATAGAATTATGGAAACTGCTCTGTTCAACTGTAAAAAATTTTGATGAAGACAGATTCGATCTGTTTTTAAACGAAATCGAGCTGGATCCGGAGTTCAAAAATTTTGTAAACTTCTGCGAGAAAGAAGGCTTTGAAATCCGCGTTCTGAGCGACGGGTTTGACTACTACATCAAGAAAGTTCTCCGAAGAGAAGGATTAGAGCATCTTGAAGTGTACTCCAACAAGTTGATATTTGATGCCGACGGAAATTTAATTCCTAAGTTTCCTTTTACCGATGAAGAATGTTCTCGATGCGCCAACTGCAAAAGAAATCATCTCCTTAATTTCAGCTCGGAAGAAGATTATACATTTTATATCGGCGACGGATATACCGATGTATGTCCTTCTCAATTCTGCGATTTCATTTTTGCCAAGAATTCACTGCTCAAACAGTGCGAAATAGACAGAGTTACATACTTCCCTTATTTCACATTTAACGACGTAACAAAAAAAATTAGCGAGCTGAAAGAGAAAAAACGGTTACGAAAACGGCATCAAGCTGAATTGAAGAGACGGGAAGTTTTTATTTCCGGGTAAATCGGAAATATGTCAATTTCGTCATTAAATGATAAAATAAATTTACGAATGATAATTAACTAATAACCAATAACTTTTTTATGAGCAATTTTTCTAATCACATATTCAAGTACAGAAGCTATACACCGCTCCCATTTATTGTTTTGATGATTGTTTTCCAAAAGGCAACTATCGAGAGCATGTTGATCGGTTTCGCAATTCTTGCGATAGGAGAATTCTTTCGGCTCTGGGGTGTTTCTTATGCGGGGAGTGAAACACGAACAACAAGCGGAGCCGGTGGAACATATTTAGTTGTCTCCGGTGCCTATGCTTATTTACGGAATCCTCTCTACCTCGGTAACATGCTGATGTATCTTGGTGCTGGAATAATGTCTATGGCTTTATTTCCTTACTTGCAAATTGTTGCGCTCTCTTTCTTTTATTGGCAGTACATGGTTATAATAAATGAAGAAGAAAAATTTTTGCGAGGAAAATACGGACAGAATTACGCCGACTATTGTGCTTCGGTACCAAAATTGATTCCGAAACTTGCCGGATATAAAAACCCGGGCATCGAACAACCGCCTTTCAATTTGAAAGCTGGAATTAGATCCGAGAGACGAACTTCGCAAGCGATTGTTTCAACTATATTTTTAATAATAATCCGTTACGTACTAAGTTGAACAAGAAATTAATGATTATAGCGGGTGAAGCATCCGGAGATTTGCACGGTGCAGGATTAATTAGAGAATTAAAAATGCTCGATCCATCAATTGAAATTTTTGGAATCGGCGGCGATAGAATGATTTCTGCTGGAATGAACGCACAGTATCATATCAGACAGATGGCGTTCCTGGGATTTATTGAAGTGTTGCGGCATCTACCTTTTGTTAGCAAAGTTCGTAAAGAATTGATCCGAAAAATTGAAGACGAAAAAATAAATACAGTTGTGCTGATTGACTATCCCGGTTTCAACTTGAACATTGCCGAAAAACTTCATTCACCCGGTAAAAAAATTATCTATTACATTTCTCCGCAAGTCTGGGCATGGGGAACAGGGAGAATAAAAAAGATTAGGCGGCTGGTAACCAAGATGCTTGTCGTATTTCCTTTCGAAGAAGAAATGTACAAACGTGCCGGCGTGAACGTTGAATACGTTGGTCATCCGGTAGTTGAGAGTATTGAAAATTATTCCTTGATAAATAGAGAAAATTTTTTTTCGAAACTTAAACTCGAAGCCAGCAAGGAGATCCTTTTGATACTTCCAGGCAGCCGTAAACATGAAATAAAAAAAATATTTCCGGAGTGCATTGCTGCAGCCGAAAAATTATCGAAGGATTTTAATCTTCAGACAGTTATAGCCTGTGCAGAAAATATTGACGAAAAATTTCTTCATAATTTTTCAAAAGGAATAAATTATAAGATTGTTAAAGGGTTCACTTACGATTTGCTGAAACATTCGTACATCGGAATTATTAAATCCGGAACGTCAACACTTGAAGCCGGGTACTTTCAGCTTCCGTTTATAGTTGTTTACTCTACAAATTTTATGACTTACTGGCTCGGTAAAAAAGTAATTAACATCAGCAATATCGCTATGGCAAATATCTTATTGAAAGAAACCGTGGTTGATGAGTTGATCCAGCATGATGTGAACAGAACAAAAATTTATGATAAGTGTGCAGCAATACTTTCCGACAGCGGGAAGTATGATTTGCTCAAAGAGAAACTTGGAAAGTTAAAAGAGGAACTTGGCGGACCTGGAGCTTCGCAAAAAGCTGCCGCGTCGATATACGCAATTCTAAATGAAGCTTAGCGAAACTCAAAGAAATGTTCTTCGATATATTGGAATTAAAAGTGCCGGCATTGCAATCCGCCTTTTAATGAAAACATTAAGAATCAGAATTGTAAACGGAGAAGCAATAACAAAAACTGTTAACGAAAAAAAAAATTTTGTTGTTGCTTTCTGGCACGGTTCAATTATGATTGGCTGGTATATCCATCGTGGTAAAAACGTTGCTGCACTTGTAAGTCAAAGTAAAGACGGAGATGTGCTGGCTGCTGTATTGGAAAAATGGAATTATAATGTTGTACGCGGTTCCAGTTCTATAGGTGGACAGGAGGCTTTATCAATTATGGTTGAACTGATGCAAAAAAATTATTCACTGGCAATTACTCCGGATGGACCGCGCGGACCGGTTCATAAGATGAAAGCCGGCGCTGTTGTTACAGCTAAGAAATCTTCCGTTCCCCTATTCTTAGCCGGCATTGCTGTTAAAAATAAAATTGTTTTTAAAAGCTGGGATCATTTTGAAGTGCCTAAACCATTCACAAAGATTGTGGTAATTTATTCCGGATCGATTTTAATTGACGGGAATTTAAGTCGCAATGAAACTAACGATAAAATAATCGAATGCGAAAGTTTATTAAATAAGCTGCAAAAGGATGCGTTGGAGTTGTGTTAGAATTTGTAAGAATATTGATGTCGCCGCTGGCTATAGTTTTTTCATTAGCCGTAAAAGTCAGAAATGCTCTTTTTGAAAAAAATATTTTCAAAATATGCGGGGTCGATGCAAAGGTAATTTCTGTTGGCAACTTAACCGTAGGCGGTTCTGGCAAAACGCCAACCGTGATGATGCTTGCAAAGACACTTAAATCCCTGGATAAAAAAATTGGTTTATTAAGCCGCGGGTACGGGCGCAAATCATACGGATACATTTACGTCAGCAACGGAAAAGAAATTTTGAGTTCTGTTGATGAATCCGGAGATGAAATGTATTTTATGTCGGACGAACTCAAGGTTCCCGCCGCCGTTGCAGAACGCAGAGTTGACGGCGCCAAACGGTTTATTAGAGATTCAAATGTTGATGTGATTATACTGGACGATGCGTTCCAGCACAGATGGATTCACCGCAACGTCGATATTGTTGTGATCGATCAGAGATTCTTACTTAAGACAGGACAGATAGAACAAAAAATGCTGCCGCTTGGTTTAATGAGAGAACCGTTTAGTTCTTTAGAACGTGCCGATGCAATAATCATCAACAGAAAATTTTCGGCGAAGGAAGAGATTCCCGAAAAATTAAAAAAATATTTTGTGAACAAAAAAGTTTTTACCGGTTATTACGTCGAAGAAGGAATATATGACGTCAAGACGCATCATTTTTTCGACATAAAAGAATTTCAAGGTCAGAAAAGTCTGGTTGTATGCGGAATTGCAACTCCGGATTCTGTATTGAAAGTTTTGGAAAAGAATGAAATTGATGTTACAAATAAAATGACTTTCACCGATCATAAAGACTACAGCTTGAAAGAAGTGCATGACATCAGAAAGAAATTTTACAACACTAATTCTTATTCGGTTCTTACAACACAGAAGGATGCAGTTAAGTTGAATAAGTATTCCAAAGAATTAGACGATATCGATATTTATTATCTTAAGATTGAATTGAAACTTGACGAGCAGGAAAAATTTAATCAATTAATTTTGAAATCAATCAATTAAAAAACATCCATTTGGAGGAATATTAAATGGCTACAGCAGCAAAAAAGTATGTCTACTATTTCGGCGGCAAACGCGCTGAAGGTAAAGCTGATATGAAAGAACTTCTAGGCGGCAAAGGCGCTAACCTTGCCGAAATGGTAAACATCGGTTTACCTGTCCCCGCCGGCTTCACAATAACTACAGAAGTCTGTACGGCTTATTATGAGAACAAAAAGAAATATCCCAAAGAACTTGAAAAGCAGGTTAAAGACGCATTAGCAAAAGTTGAAAAAGAAATGGGCGCAAAGTTTGGCGATTTGAAAAACCCTTTGCTTGTTTCGGTCCGTTCAGGCGCACGCGCTTCTATGCCCGGCATGATGGAAACAATTTTAAATGTTGGTTTGAACAATACAACACGAGAAGCATTGATTGCTAAAACCGGCAATGCAAGATTCGTTTATGATTCGCACCGCCGTTTGATTCAAATGTATTCCGATGTTGTTATGGAAAAAGCCGCAGGCATCGAACCGCAAGAAGGTAAAGGAGTACGGCAACAGTTGGAACATGAACTTCACAAAATGAAAGAAGCCCGCGGAGCCAAGAATGATACCGATTTAACGGCAGATGATCTGAAAGAACTAATCGAGATTTACAAAGCCAAAGTTCAAGAAGTTTTAGGAAAGCCATTCCCCGAGGAACCGATGACACAACTTTGGGGTGCTATCTCAGCAGTATTCCAGAGCTGGATGGGCAAGCGCGCAATCTCTTACAGAAGAATCGAAGGTATACCCGATAATTGGGGAACTGCAGTGAACGTTCAATCGATGGTATTTGGTAACATGGGCGATACATCTGCAACCGGAGTTGCATTCACACGTAACCCTGCAACAGGCGAAAATTATTTTTACGGCGAATGGCTGCCAAATGCACAAGGCGAAGATGTGGTTGCCGGTATTAGAACGCCAAATCCAATCAATGAAATTGGAAAAAGCGAACATACAGAACATCTCCAGTCGCTTGAAACTGGAATGCCTTCGACTTACAAACAACTTCACAGAATTCAACGGACGCTCGAAAAGCATTATCACGATATGCTTGATATCGAATTCACAATTCAAGAAGGCAGACTTTACATGCTTCAGTGCCGCGTAGGAAAAAGAAATGGACCGGCTGCTGTAAAGATGGCACTTGATATGTACAAAGAAAAGTTGATTACAAAAGAAGAAGCCGTTATGCGTGTTCAGCCGGCACAATTGGATGAACTTCTTCACCCGATCATCGACCCGGTTGCAGAAAAAAATGTTAGTGCGATTGCAAAAGGTTTGCCAGCAGGTCCGGGCAGCGCTGCCGGAAAAGTTGTATTCTCTGCTGCAGACGCTGTTGCGCGGGCAAAGAATGGCAGTAAAATAATTCTTGTTCGCGAAGAAACTAATCCCGAAGATATCGAAGGTATGCGCGCAGCACAAGCAATCTTAACCGGCCGCGGCGGAATGACTTCTCACGCAGCATTAGTTGCACGTGGCTGGGGTAAATGCTGCATCGTTGGCGCAGGATCAATAAAAATAAATTATAACGAAAAATATTTTACCGTAGGCAACACTACTGTTCGAGAAGGCGATTGGCTTACGTTGAACGGGACAAAAGGCATTGTATATCTCGGCGAACTCCCGATGATAAAAGCTGCTGAAGAAAATCCGGATTTCATAGAGTTTATGAAAATTTGTGATCAAGTAAGAAAATTAAAAGTCAGAACGAATGCCGATACTCCCGAAGATGCAGCCAAAGCGCGTGCATTCGGCGCCGAGGGAATCGGTTTATTCAGAACAGAACATATGTTTTACGGAAAGCATTCCGAGGAACCTCTGTTCAAACTCCGCAAAATGATTGTATCGAAAACAGAAAAGGAAAGACGTGATGCATTGAATGAACTTTTCCCGCACGTTAAAGCAGATATAAAG
>CAZQQC010000060.1:0-17770 GCA_964595365.1 uncultured Melioribacter sp. | reverse complement strand
CAAAGAGATTTGGGAAAAGGTTTATCAAATATTTTAGTATTCAGCAAATCAATTATTTCATAAATTTAGGTGACAATTCCGGGATGATCAAAAATGAAGACGTGGAAGAAAGTTACAATAGGAATTATAGCCTCTTTGCTAGTCATAATTATTTTTGCGTTCGGCATTTCGTACTATCTTTTGAAGAGTACACTTCCGGATTACAACAGCAGCTACAAAGTTGCCGTACTCAAAAGTGGAGTTGACATATACAGAGATCAATATGCCATTCCAATGATAACAGCGGGTGATGATGAAGACGCAGCATTTGCGTTAGGTTACATTCATGCACAGGAAAGGTTATTTCAGATGGATGTTGCCCGCCGAGCCGGCGAGGGGCGGCTGAGCGAAGTGTTCGGCAGCAAAACAATTCCGATTGATGAAATGTTCCGCACAATCGGAATTTATAAAAATGTTATAGCTAATTATGAAAAGCTGAATCCTCTTTCAAAAAAAATTTTAGAAGCGTACTCAAGTGGAGTAAATGCTTATATCAAAAATGCAAAAGGGAAATATTCCGTTGAGTTTGATCTGCTTGGTTACGATCCTTATCCATGGAAGCCGGAACACAGTTTGGTTATTGCTAAACTTATGGGATGGGAGTTGAATCTTAGCTGGTGGACAGATATTGCATTTGCCCAGCTCGTTCAAAAATTCGGCGAAGAAAAAACAAAAGAACTATTACCGGATTTTCCGGAAGACTCGCCGACGATTATTCCACCCGGAATAAAAAATTTTGCAGCTATACCTTCGGACTTCATAAAAGTTGATCAGATGTTCAGAAATTTTACTGGCTTTGTAGGGACACACATAGGCTCAAATAATTGGGTTATAAACGGAAAGATGTCTGTATCTGGCAAACCAATAATTGCTAACGATCCGCATCTTGCTTACACAGCTCCCGGCAGATGGTACTTTGCGATGATCAGAAGTAAAGACTGGAACGCGGATGGGTTTACAATACCCGGATTGCCGGCAGTTGTGATAGGCAAGAATCAGAACATCGCATGGGCGCTTACAAACGTTATGGCCGACGATGCAGATTTTTATGTTGAGAAGATCGATACAACCGGAAAAAATTATTTTCTGAACGGAGCGTGGAAACAGCTTGATATCGAGAAAGATACTATTCGCGTCAAAGATTCATCGAACGTAATTTTTAATATTCGACGAACACATCGCGGACCGATTATAACGGATGTTCATCCTCACAAAACTTTGTATCCAACAGCTTATAAGAACATGGCAGAAATGAGTATGCGCTGGACCGGAAACGAATTCAGCGATGAAATGTTCGCCGCTTTGTCGATCAACAAATCTAAGAATTGGGAGGATTTCAAAAATGCAGTCCGTTACTTTACCGTTCCGGGGCAAAATTTTGTTTATGGCGACGATAAAGGAAACATTGGTTACATATGTGCTGCCAGGCTTCCAATTAGAAGCAACAACAGTTCAACTCTGATTTACGACGGCACAACAACCAGAAATGATTGGCTGGGATTTGTGCCTTACGAAGAAATGCCGAAACTTCTTAATCCGCCGGAAAATTTTATTGCATCTGCAAACAACAAAACTGCTCTGAATTTCAAATACCATATTTCAAATATTTGGGAACCGTCTTCGCGCATCGAAAGAATTACCGAGCTGCTGAAATCGAAACCGGTTCATTCGGTTAAAGATTATGAAAAATATCAAGTCGATTTTGTTTCTCCTTACGCAAAAAAATTAACACCGTTTATTCTTAACGCGTTCGATAATGTTGAGGTAACAGAACCAAACCTTCAGCTTGCTCTGGAACTTTTGAAAGATTGGAATTACGAAATGAATCCGGGAAGTCAAGTACCGGCTATTTATACACGGTTCTTCCAATTCTTAATCAAAAATATTTTTGAAGATGAACTGGGAAATGATCTTCTGAAAGAATATATCTTCGTTGCCAATGTTCCTTACAGAATTATTCCGAAGATGCTTGAAGAGAATCGTTCGTCGTTTTTTGATGACATACGTACTCCGCAAGTTGAAATACGCGACGACATAATAAGAAAAAGTTTGGTTGATGCGCTTTCCGACCTGGAAAAAAATTACGGTGCGGATATAAAAAATTGGCAGTGGGGGAATATCCACAAGGTAACTTTTTATCACATGTTCCATCATGAATCCAGCTTGCTTGACAGAATTATCAACATAGGCCCCTTCGGCATTGGCGGAGATGGAACTACAATATTCAACACAGAATATTCTTTTCCGGAATTGTTCGAGCAAACCCGCAACTTTAAAAAACTTCATCGTTCCAATCGATACGAAAATATTTTGGGTCCATCCATGCGATACATATTCGATTTCGGCGACCAAAATCATATCGAGTTAATTATGCCGACCGGCGAATCGGGAAATTTCATGAGCCGTCATTACAGAGACATGAGCGAAATGTGGCTGAAAGGGAAGTATATTCAAATACAGCTGGACGAATCTGCATTCAAAGCCGGAGCGAGAGATCGGATGAAACTGATTCCACAATAAAATTTGTAACCACTAAGAAGTTTAAAAGGAAAATATTAAATTTAGTTATGATTAATCCGGATAGACATGAAAGTTATTGAGCATCTAGAAAAAGCGAAAAATACACTCATCAGTTTTGAAATCATTCCACCCAAGCGAGGGGGAAATATCAAGCAGCTTTTGAATGTTCTGGAAGATATAACAAAATATCATCCGCCGTTTATCGATATTACAAGTCATGCGGCAGAAGTTGTATATGAAGAAACCGCAAGCGGGATGCAGATGAAAATAAAACGTAAACGTCCCGGCACGTTAGGAATCTGTGCACTAATTCAAAACAAATACAATATAGAAGCAGTGCCGCATGTTCTGTGCAGCGGGTTCACACGCGAAGAAACCGAAGATTTCTTGATCGAACTTCATTACCTTGGTATAGAGAACGTTCTTGCCATTCGAGGTGATGAAAGCGAATATAAAAAACCTGTAAAGTTTGGAAGAAGCGTTAACGAATATGCGGTCGACCTGATAAAGCAGATCGACTCGATTAATAAGGGAAAGTATCTTGAAGAAGGATTGCCCGATGCCCAGCCGATGAATTTTTGTATTGGCACAAGCGGCTATCCCGAAAAGCATTTTGAAGCTCCGAATCTTCTTGCCGATGTTAGATACACGAAGTCGAAAATAGATAGCGGTGCTTCGTATATTGTTACTCAAATGTTTTATAACAATAAAGCTTTTTTCGATTACGTCGATCTTTGTGGAAAAGAAGGTATCAAGGTACCGATAATTCCCGGATTGAAAATTATAACTTCAAAAGCGCATGTTAAAACCCTGCCCAAAAATTTTTATATAGATATTCCTACCGATCTGGCTGACGAAATTGAAAAAGCAAAACCGGAACATGTTCTTGAAATCGGTGTTAACTGGACGGCAAGACAGGTGGAAGAATTGACAAACAAAAAAGTTCCGGCAATTCATTTTTATACGATGACTAATTCGAAGCCGATTAAAATGTTGATGGAAAAATTAAAATTGTAATGGAAATAGAATGATCAAACCATCCACAAAATTAAGATTTGCTTCTGCACTTACTAGAAAATTAAAGTGGGGGGTAGCAGGCTGCGGAAATTTTGCCGAGAATTCATTTCTTCCTGCTTTGCAATTAGTTCAGCGAAGCAAATTAGTTTCCATTTATAGTCACGATCTCAAGCGTGCAAAAGATATTGCAAGCAAGTCGGGGGCAATAAATGCGTTCGACAATTTCGATGCATTTCTGGCAAGCGATATCGATGCCGTTTATGTTTCAAGTGTTAACGCCGATCATTTATGGCAGATAACCAAAGCTGCTCAATCACACAAAAATATTCTTTGCGAGCGTCCGCTTGCACTCGATTCAAAACAAGCCGAAGAAATGGTGAATGTTTGCAAAGCAAACGATGTTATGCTGATCGTCAATCATGTGCATCGTTTTCATCCACAATTTCAAAAAGCGAAGGAACTAATAGATAAACAAATGCTGGGCAAGATTGTTTTGGTATCTCTTTCTTACAATATCGATTTGGCACCCGATCATAATTTTAGGTTTAATAAGAAACTGAGCGGCGGCGGAGTTCTCCGCGATCTCGGTTTGCCGATGATCGACATACTTAGGTACTTTGGCGGAAACATTACGGAAATAAAAGCTTTTATGGATAATGTTGTTTACAAAAGCGATGTCGAAGATTTTTCGTCCGCAATAGTTAAATTCGAAAAAAGCGGTTACGGTCAGTTCAACATTTCGTACAATACAAAAAAAGCTTTTAACAGAATTGAAATACTCGGTTATAACGGATCAATTGCCATCGAAAATTTCCTGGGGAAAAAAAGTTCATCAACCAAATTGATAATTGATCTGCAAGGTGAAGCAAGAAAAGTATTTCGTAAACGTTCCAACCGGTTGGTCTTGATGATCCGGTCGGTTCAGAAAAATTTTTTAAAGAAACAACCTCCGCTTGTTACCGGCGAGAATGATTTAATCAACATTCGCATAATTGAAGAAATAGAAAAACAATGCCACTGCGGAAAGAACTAACAGATATTTGTCGTAAAGTTTATGCGAAAGGATTTGTTGCGGCATACGATGGCAATTTGTCTGTACGCATAGACGAAAAAAAAATTTTAATTACACCTTCGGGCAAAAACAAAGGCGATGTTGAAGAGAAGGATTTGCTTGAAATAGATTACAATGGCAGCCTTCTTCAAGGTGAAGGGAAAGTTTCAACTGAAGTAAAAATTCATCTGCTTGCATATCAAAAAAGGCCGGACGTTTCTGCGGTAATTCATTGTCACCCTGTTTATTCCACTGCATTTGCAACAATCGGTGAAGGATTAATGCGGCCGATTTTTCCCGAAGTGATTCTTTCGCTCGGTAAGGTTCCACTGTGCAAATACGGTACGCCTTCGACCGATGATCTGCCGAATTCGATGCTGCCGTACATAGACTTTGCATGGGCTTTCTTACTTGAAAATCACGGTGCAGTAACACTTGGCAAAAATATTAAAGGCGCTTACTTCCGGATGGAAAAACTTGAGCACGCTGCAAAAACAATTTACATCGCCCGAACTATGGGACGCGAGCGCAATCTTCCGGTTAGTAAATTGAAAGAACTTTACTCGCTTGCCGAAGAAGTTTACGGAATCAAAATTGATAAAAGAAATAGATTCGATTTCTGAAAAATATTTTTGAGAAAAAAATGTCGAACAGTAATATAACAGTTGCGCTTCTTGTCGGAGGTTCGTCTCCGGAACGAGCCGTATCCAAAGCTTCCGGCAAATCTGTCTTTGCAGCTTTATCGTATCTCGGTTACAAAGTTAAAGTTATCGATCCGGCTTACGGATTGAACCAGCCGCAAGATGTGGAAAAATTTTTTGTTGAAAAGGATTTTACCGAACTCTCGAATAGGAATTATGTTGAAGTAATCAATTCAACAATGTTCAACAATGTAGATATTGCATTCATCGCCCTTCACGGAAAGTGGGGAGAAGACGGAACTATGCAGTCGCTTCTTGAATTAAGAGGAATCAAATACACCGGCTCGAAAGTCTTAGCCAGTGCAAGTGCTATGGATAAATGTATGACCAAGATAATGTTTCAACATTACGATGTAACTTCTCCGCGTTGGTTTGTAATTAATCGAAACGAAGAAGACCTGGAATTAATAAAGTTAAAGATCAAAAAATTTTTTGGTTATCCTTGCGTTTTTAAGCCGAACGATTCCGGTTCAACAATTGGTTTAACTATTTGCCGCGGCGATGTTGAAGTTGATCATGCAATTAAGGTTGCTCTCAAGTATTCGAATAAAATTGTGGTTGAAGAATATATTGCCGGCAGAGAAATGACCGTTGCAATTCTTGATAAGCAAGTTTTGCCTCCGCTCGAAATCAAACCGAAAGGCGGGTTCTATGATTATGAGAGCAAGTATACATCCGGGATGAGCGAATATGTTGTTCCGGCTCAGATCCCTCAAAAGTTTACCGAGCATTTGCAGCATCAAGCACTGCTTGCCTATAATTCGGTTGGCTGCGAAAGTTACGGCAGAATAGATTTCCGTTTAACCACGGATTATAAATCTTACTGTCTTGAAGTGAACACATTACCCGGTATGACAAGCACTTCTCTTGTGCCAAAAATGGCAAAAGCTGCGGGAATAACTTTTGAAGAGTTGGTTGATAGAATCATAAAAAATTCTCTCTGATGGCTAAGCTCAATTCGAAATTTTTTTTCAGGATCTCGCTGATAATTATAATTCTTGGATCCTTGGTTTTCCTTTTCTTCAACGAAAACGGGATTCTTAAATATCTGAAACTTAGAAGCGAGCTAGATAAGATCGATTCCGAGATTAAAATGTCTGAAGATAAGCTGAAATTATTGCAAACCGAAATTGATTCGCTGCAGAACACAAAAGCAAAAATTGAGCGTGTTGCACGTGAGAAATTCAACATGATGAAAAAGAACGAGAAAACTTTTAAGATAGAAGAGAACTAACATTTATCATGACAGGTAAAATTAAATTACCGGCAAAACCGCTTGCAGAAAGATGCCGTCCGAAGTCTTTGGATGATTTTCAAGGTCAAGAAAAATTGGTTGGTACGGGAAAACCGTTGCGTTCGATGATCGAATCGGATTTACTTAGTTCAATTATTTTGTGGGGACCGCCGGGCACGGGCAAGACCACGCTTGCAAAAATTATTTCGGAAGCAACCGATTCGGAGTTTTATCAAATTAACGCCGTTTCTTCCGGTGTGAAAGATATAAGGCAAATTATTGAAAGAGCCAAAAGCAACCTTGCTCATTTCAAGAAGACAATTCTTTTTATTGATGAAATTCATCGCTTCAATAAAGCCCAGCAGGACGCTCTTCTTTCATCTGTTGAAAATGGCGAGATTATTTTGATCGGTGCAACAACAGAGAATCCATCGTTCGAAGTGATACCGGCATTGCGTTCCAGAGTTCGTGTTTTCATCCTCGAAGAATTATCGAAAAATAATCTGCAAAACATTATAGACTTTGCATTATCTAAAGATGAGTTTTTGAAAGGGTTGAATATAGAATTGACCGATCCGGAATACTTAATTTTTATTTCCGGCGGCGATGCGCGGATTATGTTGAATATCCTTGAAGCATCTGTTGTGCAGGAAATAGAAAAAGATAAAATCATAATTACTAAGCCGGTTATTGAAAATGTTATTCAACGGAAAAATATTTTGTATGATAAAGCAGGTGAAGAACATTATAATCTGATTTCGGCTTTCATCAAAAGTCTCCGCGGCTCGGACCCCGATGCGGCTGTTTACTGGATGGCAAGAATGCTGGAAGGCGGGGAAGATCCGTTGTTCATTGCAAGACGAATGGTAGTGTTGGCTTCGGAAGATATTGGCAATGCTTCTCCAAATGCATTGTTGCTTGCCGAAGCTGCATTTAGCGCCGTGGATAAAATCGGAATGCCGGAAGCGCGTATAATACTTTCCCAGTGCGCTGTTTATCTCGCGTCGTCCCCCAAAAGTAATGCATCTTATATGGCAATTGATAATGCATTGAGCGATGTTAAAAATTTTCCGCAGTACCAGGTTCCGCTTCATCTTAGAAATGCACCGACTAAGCTGATGAAAGAATTAGGTTACGGAAAAGAATACAAGTATCCTCATTCTTTTGATAACAATTTTATTCCGGAGACTTATTTGCCTTTAGAACTGAAGAACAAGCAGTATTATATACCTTCGGAAAATGGTAATGAAAAAAGTATTAAAGAACGGCTGAAAAATTTATGGAAGAATTTGAAGAAGTATTAACACCTAATAAACATTTTACCCGGCAGTTGCCTTACTATTCCTTTGAACTCGAGAGTTAATAAATTAACAAGACAATCCGAAGTATTCATGGATGTTGCAATTGCGATTTCATCAATGTGCCGCGGTTCCAGATTAAGTACCCCGTAAACTTTTTCTTCGAACAAGTTCAGTTCTATAGATTGTCTGGAAATTTTTCTTTCTGCGTTCGGTTTAAGTTTTGTTTCCAGTTCAATAAGTATATCTTCTGGAGAAGTAACAAGTTTTGCCTCGGAACGCTGGATAAGAATGTTAGGTCCCTCGCTCTGTGCAACGTTCACGTTTCCGGGTATGGCAAATACTTCGCGGTTTTGGTCGAGCGCATAAGCTGCAGTTTGCATAGCGCCGCCAATGAATTTGGTTTCCACAATCAAAGCACCCAATGATAAGCCGGAGATAATTCTATTCCTCCGCGGAAAATTTTGTGCGTCCGGTTTTGTACCTAATTCAAACTCGGAGATTATCACGCCGTGTTCTTTTATCTGTTCAAAAAGTTTTTTGTTTTCCGGCGGGTAAATAACATCTAGACCCGAACCTGTAACAGCAATGGTTCTGCCGTTTGCTTTTAATGCCGATTCGTGAGCAATGGAATCGATTCCTCTTGCCAAGCCGCTAACAATCGTTATGTTTTGGGATGCAAGTTCGAATGAAAATCTTTCAGCCTGCAGTTTGCCGTATGTTGTTGGTTGCCTTGTTCCAACTATGGCAAAAGAAAATTTATCATCGGGTACAAATTTTCCCAGAATAAAAATTATTATCGGCGGAAAATATATTTTTTTAAGAAGTTCAGGATAATCGTCGTCCCAATAAGTTATAATTTGTCCACCTATTAATTCCAACTTAGCCAAAGTTTTTTCTAATTCGATTTTAACAGTGTTCAGATTTTCTTTTGCAGCTCTAATTTTTGCCGTTAGTATTTTGTTAATTCCTGCAACGTTGATAAGTTTTTCTTGGCTTGTACTAAATATTTCTTCGATGCTGTTAAACTTGGAAAGAAGTGAAAATATTTTTTGAGGACCAATCCCCTCGATTGAAAGCAATAAACGCAAATAAGTTAATTTTTCAAACTGATCGGTCTGCAAATTTAAATTGGAATTATTTTTCGTTCAATTCTATATTATCAATTACAGCAATGATCATTGTATTTACCGGTGCGTTTTTGTGACCCAAAATCTGTTGAACGGCATCTCCTTCCTGCACTACTATTACTTTATCGCCAATTCCTGCATCAACAAGATCGAGAGCAATTGTATCTTTCTTGCCGACAAATCTGCCTTCATAATCTATCTGCTGCACCAACAAAAGTTTATGTCCTACAAGGTGTTTGTTCTTTGGTGTGGAAACAATATTTCCTTTAATTCTTGCCAGAAACATCAATTTCTCTGCGAAATCTTTTGGGTAATTTGAATACTATAGAAAGCGGGATTATAATCAAATATGCAACTAAAATTATAATTGGTGAGATTGATCGGGAAGTTGGATTATCCCAGGGACCTTGCGACATTAAAAAATATCCAACAATCAATATTCCTATTCCGAGATATAAAGTGTAATAGTTGTACTTACTCCAATAATCCTTAAACGGTGATGCTTTGATCTTACTTGCTTGTTTAACGGTTCTTTTTTCTTTTGCCATAATTTACAGTCCGCATAAACTCTTAATATTTTCTGGTTAACGACTAAATTATTTTTTGAAATTAAATTTTCTTAAAGCCTGTGTTAGAAATATATGCCAAGCGTTTTCTTAAATCAAGATTAATTTATTTTTGAATTTGATACCGCCCACGCTGTTACGAAGTATGCACCGTTCGATGACCTAATTATTGCACCTTACGCAAGGTTCGATCGACCGCGAAAAATTAAAACTGCAAAACAAATATTTTTTCTAAAACAACAAAAGTTCGTTTGTTAAGCCAAATCTTGATTAACATCAGTTACTCATTCAGCGGTTTCTTAATAAGAATGCTTCGGATTAAAGTAATTGTTATGAAAAGAAGCCCCGATAAAACAAAGGGTATCTTCAAACCGAGCGATGATACGAAGTAACCGACAGTTATTCCGCCGACTAAATTGCCCAGGGTAGATGAACTTGATCCGATTCCAAATACTCCGGCTTTTCTATCCTTGTCAACATTGTTGCTGATTAGGGTGTTAATTGATGGCAATATCAAACCAACAGCAAAACCGCAAACTGTCAAAAAAACTGCAACTGTAAATAAGGAGTTGAAAACCGGAACCATTAAAAAACATATTGCCGTAATTATGGACATAAAAGCAATAAGTACAGTTACGTCGATTTTCTTGGTGATCTTGCCTAAGAAAGCAGAAGAGATTGCCGCCATTGCTCCAAAAATTGTGAATAGTATTCCGGCAATCGCCGGAGACCTACGGGCAGAGTGCATTAACGATTCAATGAACAGCGTGAACGTTGGCCTAAGTAATGTTACGCCGACGGAATAAATGAATAGAAAAAGTACCGAAGAGATTAGAAATTTGTTCGTCTGAATATATTTTATATTTTTTAGCAGTGTGAAATATTCATGGGTCTCTTTCGCAAATTCTTTTTCTTCAACAAAGAAAAGAATTATAAAACCTCCGAAAGTTACCGGAATGGCGACAATAAAAAAAACAGATTGGTAACCGACAAAGTATGCAAGAAGACCGCCGAGAATCGGACCGGCCACATTACCGGCTGCACTTGATGACTGCAAAATTCCCAATGCATATGCAGTTTTATCTTTCGGTGTGTTGGTTGCAACTAATGAAACAGACGCGGGATAAAATCCGCCAAATGCTTCTTGCAAGGAAGCAAAGAATAATAACATAGGCAACGAATTTGCCAGACCCATTAAAAAATGTGCTGCAGCAAAACCGAATGCGGCAAATAAGGTTATTCTTTTTCTTCCGTGCATATCTCCGTAACTTCCCCAAAACGGTGTAACGAAAAATGAAATTATAAACGGCGCAGAATAAATCCACCCCGACCAGATTGCTGTCTCGCCGAATGAAGTTTTCCCCAACTCCTTAATAAACAGCGGCAGGTAAGGCAATAAACTTCGAGTTGCTGCGCGGTAAAGAAATTGGCTTATGCTAAGTCCGATCAAATTTTTCTGCCATAGCTCAAGATCTTTAATCATAATTCTTCTTTGATTTCCTTTCGGCAAAATATTAATTTTTTGTTGGATGAAATAGAAATAAAGTAGTAACTACTTAATTATAGATAGATGTACAAGGGCAGTTTAATTGTTTAAGTGAAGAGTAAGAGTGTCTATGATCAAATTCATCCTAAATGATCGGCTCGTTGAAACGGGTTTACCGCCTACAACGGTTCTGCTGGATTTTATCCGCAAAGAAAAAAAACTAACTGGCACAAAAGAAGGCTGCCGTGAAGGTGACTGCGGCGCATGTACCGTGCTGGTTGGCGAAGTGATTAGTAATCGTGTAAAATATAAATCTGCCAATTCTTGCTTAATGCCTCTCGGTGATACTCAAGCGAAACATATAGTAACTGTTGAAGGTGTGAACGGGACTGTTCTAACGCCGATTCAAGAAGCAATTGTTGAAGAAGGGGGTACACAGTGCGGGTTTTGCACTCCCGGTTTTGTTGTTTCGATGACGGGATATTTCTTGAATCATGACAGGTTTGATATTGATAAAGCGATTAATTCGATTGGCGGAAATATTTGCCGGTGCACCGGTTATGCCGGTTTAAAACGCGCTCTTGAAAAAGCTCACAATTCTTTTTCGGAAGATGATTCTGAATCCAACTCTCATCTGGAAAAACTAATCTCGAAAAATTTTGTTCCTCCGTACTTTCTGGATATAAAGAGAAGACTAAAACAAATTCCTGGGAAATCCGCCATGGTGAAATCAAAAATTGTTATCTCGGGCGGAACTGATTTGTATGTCCAGAAATGGGAGGAGATTGTCCGTTCAAATGCTAATTTTATTTATGACGATAATAAACTGAGAGGAATTACAAAAATTAAGGACGGAATTAGGATTGGCAGTGCTACCACAATTGAAGAAATTAAAAACTCGAAAATCCTTCAGAAAATTTTTCCACACTGGAATGAATACCTTGATCTTTTCGGTTCGATGCCTGTTCGGAACCGTGCAACAGTTGCCGGCAATCTTGTCAATGCTTCACCGATCGGCGATATGACAAACATACTATTGGCGCTCGATGCAGTAGTACATTTAAAAAATGGCAAGCGGAAACGGCAGGTCGATCTGAGGAAGTTTTACAAGGATTATAAAACTCTCAATAAAAAAACGAACGAGATTGTTGAAGCTGTGAGTTTCCAAACTCCCTCCAAAAATTTCTTGTTTAATTTTGAGAAAGTTTCCAGGCGAACCTATTTAGATATAGCCAGTGTGAATTCTTCTGTTTATCTCGAGCTCAAAAAAGGAAAAATTTTCGAAGTTCATATTTCAGCTGGCGGTGTAGCTCCGATACCGCTATACCTTTCGGAGACATGTAGATATCTGAATGCAAAGTCAGTAAATACGAAAACAATATTTAATGCAACTCAAATTGCTGGAAAGGAAATATCACCGATTAGTGATGCCCGTGGATCTGCAGAGTATAAACGGCTGCTTCTGCGCCAATTGCTGTATGCACACTTTATCAAACTCTTTCCGGAACAAATTGAATTGCCTCTTTCAGCAGCAGAGGCGGAGAAAATGATTTGAGCAATACCGATTCCATACGGCATGTTCGCGGCGAGTCTCTCTTTATAGACGACGTTATCGTTCCCGAAGGAGTTTTGTACGGATATGTTTATTATTCTTCAATTGCCCGCGGTAAAATTTTAAAAATAGATTTTAATAAAGCACTGGAATCTGAAGGTGTGAAAGGGGTCTTTTCAGCTAAAGATATTCCCGGCGAAAATCAGATTGGCGGCATTTTACCAGATGAAAATCTTTTTGCGGAAGACTCGGTTCATTTTATCGGTCATCCTATTGCAATAGTTGTTGCCGATTCGTTCATTCACGCGCACGATGCAGTTAAAAAAATTAAAAGTGAGTTCAAAAAACTACCGGCTATTTTTGATCCGAGAAAAGCAGCAAAGAAAAACGAGCTTATTGTTCCACACAGAACTTTTGAAATTGGAAATGTTGATGAAGCTTGGAACAGTTGTGACTATGTTGTTGAAGGAACTGTAGAAAACGGCGGACAAGAACATCTGTATCTTGAAACGCAAGGTTCTATTGCAATTCCAATCGAAGGCGGAGGAATCAAAATTGTCTCTGCAACTCAAAGCCCTACAGCGGTGCAAAGAACAGCGGCTAGAATTCTCGCCTTTCCAATGCATAAAGTTGAAGTTGATGTTGCACGTATAGGCGGTGGTTTCGGAGGTAAAGAAGATCAGGCTACGGCATGGGCAGTGATGGCAGCTCTTGCAGCTTACAAATTAAATGTTCCGGTTAAACTGGTTCTTCCGCGTCAGGAAGATATCAGAATGACGGGCAAGCGCCATCCTTATTCGTCCGACTTCAAAATAGGATTGAACAAAGAAGGAAAAATTTTAGCTTACCGGGTAACATACTATCAAAATGCCGGTGCAGCGGCGGATCTTTCTACTGCAATTCTCGATAGAACTCTTTTCCATTGTACGAATTCGTATTTCATTCCAAATGTTAAAGCTACAGGTCTTTGCTGCAGAACAAATCTTCCTCCGTTTACGGCTTTCAGAGGATTTGGCGGGCCGCAGGGAATGTTTGTAATTGAATCCGCAATCTATAAAGCCGCGCAAGTTATGGGCGTCGATCCGTCAGTAATTCAGAAAAAGAATTTACTGGTTGAAGGGGATGAATTTCCTTACGGACAGAAAGTTGAGCAGCCGCATGCCGAGAAATGTTTTTATGAAATTGAAACACGTTACAATAAAAATGAAATTTACCGGAAAGTAAAAGAGTTTAATGCCGGCAATAAGTTGGTGAAAAAAGGCGTTGCAGTTATGCCGATTTGTTTCGGCATCTCTTTCACAACAACTTTTTTGAACCAGGCATCTGCGCTCGTTCATATCTACACCGATGGAAGCGTTACAGTAAATACTGCTGCTGTAGAAATGGGGCAGGGAGTTAACGCAAAGCTAAGAATTATTACGGCAAAATCGCTTTCCGTGAGCGAGGAAAAAATTAAAATTGATTCGACTAACACTTCTAGAATTTCTAATATGTCGCCTACTGCGGCAAGCAAAGGTGCAGACCTAAACGGTTTTGCAATAATTGATGCTTGTAAAATTTTGACAGAACGTTTGAAACATATTGCCGCTAATGAATTGAAAGCAAATAGTCCGTCGCAAATCGAAATTATTGACGAAGCTGTTTATCGGAATGGCATAAAGACAGAGCTTACATTTGATCAATTAGTTCTGGTTGCATACAGAAAGAGAATCAGCTTAACAGCTCAAGCGCATCATTCGACGCCGGACATCTATTTCGACACGACTACAAACAAGGGAAAACCATTCTCTTATCATGTTTACGGTACTGCAATTGTTGAAGTAACGCTCGATTGTTTACGCGGCACATATCAATTCGATTCGGTAAAAGTTGTACATGATTTTGGTGGATCGATCGATAAAATTGTAGACCTCGGACAAACCGAAGGAGGAATTGCTCAAGGAATCGGTTGGATGACAATAGAGGAATTGATTTGGAACGACGAAGGCAAATTATTAACCGATGCGCTTTCAACTTACAAAGTTCCCGATGTTTATTTTGTGCCGAAAGAAATTAAAGTACATTTCCTCGAAAACGTACCTAATCCATTTGGACCGCTGAATTCAAAGGCCGTCGGTGAACCGCCCTTTATGTATGGTATTGGTGCGTACTTTGCATTGATGAATGCAATGAGAGCATTCAAACCGGATCTGGAAATTAAATTTTCGGCGCCGCTGACTCCTGAAAAAGTTTTGTTGAATTTATATTCGTAAAAGAAAAGATGGGTCTGTGATCCATACTAAAATTAAAAAACGGGAACGGTCTCTCACTTCGCATCGCAAGGCGGAGCGGGCAGAATGTTTCTTACGGTTTAAAATTCAAGAAAAAAAATGGGATTATTATGGCAAACTGGTCATGGAATGTTGAGAACGAGGATTATCTAAACAAAACGATAGAACGTTGTAGAAAACGAAAAATTGTTTTGCCGCAATTCAGCCAATTGAAAAATCCGGAAACCATTCCGCAATCCATTCAAAAGAAATTAGAAAAAGTGGGGTTGGAAGATGTTAACCCGCTCAACTTGTTCAGAATAAATTGGCAGAATGATTTGAAGACCGGCGGCATCGGCGGAATAAATTTTCTAGAAATCCCGAAAGAAATTACCGGCGTCAGAACAAGAATTGTAGGTCTGGTCGGAAAATTTTTTCCGACCGGCGCGCATAAAGTCGGTGCAACTTACGGGTGTTTGGCGCCGTATCTTGTCACGGGAAGATTTAATCCGGAATATCATAAAGCTGTTTGGCCATCAACGGGAAATTTTTGCAGGGGCGGCGCGTTCAATTCGGCATTGCTGTCGGTTCATGCCGTTGCAATTCTTCCTGAAGAAATGAGTCAAGAAAGATTTGATTGGTTGAAAAATATTGGTGCTGAGATTTATGCAACGCCCGGATGTGAAAGCAATGTGAAAGAAATTTATGATAAATGTCACGAGCTGGTGAAACAGGGCGATGAGTATCTCGTCTTCAATCAGTTTGAGCAGTTTGGAAATTCAGTCTGGCATTATGAAATAACCGGCCCGGCAATTGAAACGCTTTTCAATCAAATCAAAAAAAATGGCGAAAGAGTTAGCGGATATGTAAGCGCAACAGGTTCTGCAGGTACAATTGCTGCTGGCGATTACCTAAGAGAAGTTTATCCGCATATTAAAGTGGTCGCAACGGAAGCGTTGCAGTGCCCGACTTTGCTGATAAACGGTTACGGTGCTCACAGAATTGAAGGAATCGGCGATAAACATATTCCTTGGATTCACAACGTGAAAAATACAGATGCAGTTTGTGCAATTGATGATGAAGATCCGCTTCGTGTTTTGAGATTGTTCAACGAAAAAGCAGGAAAAAAATGGCTGTCGAGCCGCGGCATAAACAAAAGCACAATTTCGAAATTGTCATGGTTGGGGATTTCATCCATCGGCAATTTGCTTAGCGCTATCAAGCTTGCAAAATATTATGAGATGAATGAGTACGACGTAATTTTTACAATCTTCACCGACTCAAAAGTGCTATACAATTCTCGATTGAAAGAGATGAACAAAATGGGAAGAAAATATTCGGAACAGATGGCTGGAGTTGATTGGAATGCCGTGGTTAAGAAACAAGGAATCGATTACTTCAAAGAATTGAGTTATTACGACAAAAAACGGATTCACAACTTAAAATATTTTACCTGGGTTGAACAACAGGGCAAAACAGTTGAAGAATTGAATGCTCAATGGTACGACGAAAATTATTGGAGGGAAAGATTAGCGATAGCACCAAAGTGGGATGAACTGATAGAGGATTTTAATAAGCGAGTTGGAATTGTACAATAAAAATTTAATTGCGAACTCTGTGCTTTCATAGCGTTATTGCGTTTACCCGCCTGTGGCGGGGTTAAAATCTTTATTGCAAAGAATGCCGGAGAGAAGAGAAGTTAATTATGGGAAAGACAACTACAATTGAGAATGCGTGGATTTGCACTACAGCGGCGAACGACGTGCTGCCATTATTTGGTGATTTGATTATTACAAATAGTTACATTTCAAAAATTCGACCGAAAAATTTTCAAACGTTTTTGAAAAACCCTGGCCGGGTAAACAAAAATTCATACAATGCATTCGGAAAAGTTATAACGGTACCATTGGTTAATTTTCACGATCATATCTATTCGCGTCTTGCCAAAGGACTACAGCTCAAAGGGAAGTTCGATAATTTTTACAATGTTCTTAAAGACTTATGGTGGAAACTCGACCGCACACTGGATACAGAAATGATTAAAGCTTCAGCTCAAATGGCAGCGGTCGAATCAATTCGCAACGGTGTTACTTACATTTTCGATCATCATTCTTCACAAAATAAAATAGGTGGAAGTTTAAGAACCATTCAAAATATTTTGTATGAGTTTGGAATCCGCGGTGTTCTCTGTTTTGAATGCACGGATAGAAACGGCTTCGATAAAGCCGTTCAAGGATTGGAAGAGAATAAGAATTTTTACACCTCGCAGATTGATGGCGATTACAGTGCAATGCTTGGTCTTCATGCTTCGTTCACTTTGTCCGATGATACTTTAGCCGAAGCGCACAAAATTCAGAAAAAATTTAATCTCGGCATTCACATTCATGCTGTAGAAGATGAGATCGATAACAAGCTTAGCGTTGAATATACAGGCAGCATGCCAATCAAACGATTGGTAAAATATAAACTGCTCAACTCCAAAAGTATTTTAGTGCACGGCGTTCATCTGAAAGAAAAAGACTTTGTAACTATTAGCAATTACGAAAGTTCGCTTGCTTTCTGTCCCGATTCCAACTTGAATAATTCGGTTGGCTTGCCGCAGTTTGGTAAAATTCCAAAGAGTATCCCGTTCCTGGTGGGAACCGACGGGATGCATTCAAACGTTGCACGATCGCTAAAGCAAATTTATTTGTTGTCGCGTCATCAAGGAAGTAGTTTTGACGATTCAACCGCGCTGGTAAGGAAGATTTATTTTGATCAACTAACTTTCGTAAAAAAATATTTTTCGGATTTCACGAGTCTGAACGAAGGTGATAGAGCAGATCTGATCATGTGGAATTATGTGCCGCCAACACCACTGGACAAAGAAAATTTTTGGGGGCACTTTATCTATGGCATCCTGGAGTATCAGGCGGAAACCGTTCTAC
>CAZQQC010000059.1:0-17797 GCA_964595365.1 uncultured Melioribacter sp. | reverse complement strand
CTCTTGATTTTGGAAGTTCCGGTTCATGAATTTGCAATGCTTCCGAATCCCCGCCGAACAAACTATCTGCATTGAAATTTTGTGCAGATTGGACTTTACTTCCGAAATACAGCGCTTCTTCAATGGCATCAAAATTTTGCGAGCGCGTTCCGCCGCATGAATCGAATGCACCTGATAGGACCAATCCTTCCAGTGCACGCTTATTCACAATCCGCGTGTCGACGTTGGAACAAAAATCATAAATGCTCTTGAAGTTTCTTCCGAGCTTGACGTGAGCAGCTTTAATTGTTTCAACGGCATTGATACCGACATTTTTTATTGCCGACATGCCGAAAACAATTTTTTTATTCTTCACGCTGAATTTGACCGAAGGATTATTTATGTCAGGCGGAAGAACTTTTATGCCGAGCTTACGGCATTCTTCCAGAAGCGATGTTACCTTATCCGTGTTTCCAAATTCGTTTGAAAGGTTTGCCGCCAAAAATTCTTCTTGATAGTGTGCCTTCAAATAAGCCGTTTGATAAGCAACGATGGAATACGCAACCGCATGACTTTTGTTGAACCCGTAATTGGCAAACTTATCGATTGCTTCAAAAATTTCTTCTGCAACTTTTTTATCGATATTTCTCGTTACTGCGCCTTCAGTAAATTTTTCTTTCTGCTCTGCCATAGCTTTCAAATCTTTTTTGCCCATCGCACGGCGAAGCAAATCGGCTTCAGCCAAGCTCATTCCGGCAACTATGTTGGCAATTTGAATAACCTGTTCTTGATAGACAATGACGCCGTAAGTTTCTTTCAAAATTGGTTCGAGAACCGGATGCAGATAAACAATTTTTTTTCTGCCCTGTTTGCGCGCAATAAAATCGTCTATAAATTCCATTGGACCGGGGCGGTATAACGCGTTCATCGCTGCAAGATCATTTATGGAAGTAGCTTTTAATTTTTTCAGGTACTCGCGCATCGGGGCACTTTCAAACTGGAATACCGCAGTCGTTTGACCGCGTCCGAACATAGCATAAGTTTTTTCATCGTCTGTAGGAATGTCATCGATGCTGATGCCGAGCTGGCGCGTCTGCTTTACAAGCTCAATTGTGTCCCTGATAATCGAAAGAGTTCTCAACCCGAGAAAATCCATTTTCAAAATACCGGCATCTTCCAGATCCTTCAGATTGAATTGTGTAACAAGATCGTTTTCATTTGTAAGAGTTGCCAAAGGGACGTAGTTGCTAACTTCACCCGGAGTGATTACAACACCCGCTGCATGTTTGGAAGCATTCCGGTTCATTCCTTCAAGTACACGGGCATACTTTAAAAGTTCTTTAATTTTAGGATCGTCGGATTTTTTCACCCAATCGAGTTCGGGTACTTCTGCTAATGCCTGATCCAGTGTATAAACACGTCCAAACTTCGATGGAATCCATTTAGTAATTTTATCAACGGTTGGAATTGGAATTTGAAGAACGCGTGCAACGTCTCTTAATACAGCACGGGAGGATAACCGGTTGAAAGTTATAATCTGCGATACCGAATTTTCCCCGTATTTCTCTTTAACATAATTGATTACTTCGCCGCGTTTGTCATCGGCAAAATCCACGTCGATATCGGGCATGGATTTACGTGCGGGATTCAAAAATCTTTCGAAGAGCAAATTATATTGAAGCGGATTCACATTTGTGATTCCAAGAACGTAAGCCACTAAACTTCCCGCCGCACTTCCGCGTCCGGGGCCAACAGGAATTCCTCTCTGTTTTGCAGCGTTAATAAAATCTTGAACGACAAGAAAATATCCGGCATAACCCATCTTGTTGATTACATCGAGCTCGTATTTGAATCTGTCGTTGATTTCCGGTGTAACTGTTTTAAATTTTTTATAAAGCCGTTCTTCCGAAAGCTGATTGAAATATTCTTCCAGCGTCTTAGCATTTGAATCTACCGGAATCGGGAACTGCGGAAAGTGATGCCCCTTAAAATCAATTTCCAGATTTATTTTCCGCTCGATCTCAAGAGTATTTTCGATAGCACCTTTGTAGTTCTTGAAAATCTTTTTCATTTCGTCTGCGGATTTGAAATAAATTTGATCTGTGCCGTATCTAAGCTGGTTATAGTCCGCCGAACCGGTTTTGTCGCCCAAAAGAAGCAATACGTTGTGAGGAATGGCGTGATCTTTTTCGATGTAGTGAATATCGTTTGTTGCAACGAGTTTTATGCTGAGTTCGCGTGAAAGCCGGGGAATAGTTTCAAGAATCGGCTTCTCAATTTCAATACCATGATCTTGAATTTCCAGATAAAAATCATCGCCGAAAATTTCTTTCAACTTGATTGCGGCTTGCTTTGCCTTATTGTAATTGTCATTAATAATCGGCATCGCAATCGGTCCGGCAGGACAAGCGGAAGTACAAATCAATCCGTCGCTGTAACGCTGCAAAATTTCCATATCGATTCTCGGACGGTAATAAAATCCTTCTTTGTGTCCGATCGTCGTCATTTTCATCAAATTCTTGTAACCGGTTTCATTTTTCGCCAGCAGT
Organism: uncultured Melioribacter sp.; assembly: GCA_964595365.1. Classification (GTDB taxonomy): domain Bacteria; phylum Bacteroidota; class Ignavibacteria; order Ignavibacteriales; family Melioribacteraceae; genus Fen-1258. The sequence continues at coordinate 15,269 of CAZQQC010000059.1, read as the reverse complement.
AAAAGATGATTGTAATACTTCGTCTTCTTCTTCGAATTATCGGGATCGTCGCCTTTTCTATCGAATCGCGTTCCATCCATAACGATGTAGGCTTCCATTCCCACAAGAGGTTTTATTCCTTCCTTCCTGGCTTTTTTATAAAACTCGTACGCACCGTACATCACACCGTGATCTGTTAAGGCAACTGCATGCATGTCGTTGAACTTTGCAGCATGAATTAAATCTTCTACCGTGCAAGCGCCGTCCTGCAAACTGTAATGTGAATGATTATGTATGTGAATAAAATCTGACATGTGCTTGATGCTTTATACTTGTTAAAAAACTACTACTAAAAAGTTGTAATCGTAATTCGTCTAAAAATTTCTTGCGCCTTCAACGCTCAACGTTCTACGTTCAACACTCTGCACTCATTTAGTTCCGGTGTGCCCGAATCCCCCTTCACCGCGCAGGCTACCATTTAAATTTTCGGCCTCTTCCAGATCGGCAAAATAAACTTTTGCCAGAATCATTTGTGCAATTCTATCTCCACGTTTGATAACAAAATTTTCTTCGCTAAAGTTGAAAAGAATGACTTTTAACTCACCGCGGTAATCGGAATCAATTGTGCCGGGCGAGTTTAAAACTCCGATTCCGTTCTTGGCAGCAAGACCGCTTCTAGGCCTAACCTGAATTTCGTATCCGACCGGAATTTCGACGCTAAGATTTGTCGAAACCAACCCAAACTTTCCTTTCTCAAGAATAAATTCGTTTTCGACTGTGGCACGAAGGTCCAATCCGCTGCTTCCCGAAGTTGCATATTCGGGCAACGGTACGTCGTTAAATTTATCTGTTACTCTCCTAATCTTGATTTTTATTTTTTCCATCCACACAATCTCTCTTTACAGGCAAAGATAAAAACAATTGAAAATATTTCTTACTTGATTTTAACGAAAGAACAAAAAAGAAGTGAGACTAATTTATTCGCAGCAATAATTTGCCAAGCTTTACTATTTCGTGTTTTTCAATAACTTTCAAAAAAACAATTGCAAATGCATACAAAATCAGAATTATAATTTTCATCAAAACAGTCAGTCCTACCTGATAATAGAGGTAGTAGTAAATAATTCCCGTAATAATTACCAGAGCAAGAATTTTTGTCACCTTACCATATTCATAATTGATTCGATAATATTTTTGAGAAAAGAAAAACAAGCTGCCTGCCATTACAGCGTAGCTTGCAAGTGTTGCAAGCGCCGCACCTATTATGCCGAGAACAGGAATCAACAAAACATTGACGACAACATTTATTACTGCTCCGGCTCCGGTTACGTACGGAAAATATTTTGTCTTCTCTTCAATATAAATTCCGGCTTGGAAATTATAATACACACCGTTGAACAGATAACCGAGAAGAATTATAGGAACAATCGTAATTCCGCTCAAATATTTTTTCCCAATGATTGAGTGACCGGCGAGAAACTGAAACCGCGCAAAGTCTTCCACGAAAAGTGTAAGTACGATCCAGACTAAACTAGAAACAAGAAGAAAGAGAGTAAGAATTTTCGAAAAAATTTCTTTGGCGTTTTTTTCTTTTGCGTTGTTCAAGAAGAACGGCTGCCAGGCATATTGAAACATCGAAACGAAAAGCATCATGAAAATACCGAGCTTGTAATTAGCTTGATAGATTCCTAAAGTTGAAGTATTTGTCATTGCAAGCACAACCGGCCTATCGACAACCTGGACAACCATTGCAGCAAGACTTGCCGGCAGGTAAAGAATTCCAAACCTCAGCATTATCTTCAGCAACTCTTTGTCAATCCGCAAAGTAAGTTTGCGGAGTATTTCGGGAATCAAAACTATAAACGAAAATGCCGAAGCAATTAAGTTTGAAATAAAAATTGCTTCGATACCAAGACGATATTTCAAAACCAAAACAAAATTCAGCGCGAGATTTATAATTATGTTTGCAAGTTTGATAGAAGAAAATTTTCCTGCTTTTCGTTCGAGCCGTAGATTTGCAAACGGCACTAACACCAACGTATCAAAAATCAAAATGAAGATAATGTAGTAATACAAATTTGTGTACCTACCGGGAATTTCCATCAGTCCCGCAAAAGGGCTTCGCAATAAATAAAGAAGCAGCGCCAGAGCGATTGTTGTAATAAAAACAAACAGATATGCCGTTGAAAAAGTTTTTTTCTTTCCGGCTTCTTCAGCAATTGAAGAAAACTTCATGAACGCTGCATCCATTCCGTAAATGAAAACTATGTTCAAAAAAGCAAGGTAAGCATAAATGTTGGAGTAGATTCCGAAATCGGTTGTGTCAATTACGTTCGTGTAAAAAGGAACGAGAAGAAATCCGAGAAATCTTCCTACGATAGTACTTATTCCGTATATCGCAGTGTCTTTAGTGAGTTCTTTAATTTTCTCGAGCATTTTATGCAGACTTAATCATTTGCGATTGTCACAGAAGTATTATTTTTTTCAAAAATAGAATGCTGATAGCACAGATTAAAATTGATCCCAGCGGATTCTTAATTGAGAATTACTTCTGTGACAGCCGTACATCATTTCACGATTCATTTTTTTTGAGAGCTTCCATCTCCCGGAAAATAGGGAGCTAATGCATCAATATAAACTTTCGGCGGCCGAACGGCTTTCTTTGTATCGCTTTTTATAAAAATATGAGTTGTGAATCCTTCCGCCACAATTTCGTTCGTACTTTTTTTCTTTACAACATATTCGACGTGAACTTTGGGCGAATACAATTCTTTGACCGTAGCATGAATTTCCAAAACGTCATCGTAATACGCCGACTGTAAATATTTTATTCGGGTCTCGATCAACGGAAGTTGATATCCGTTCTTCTCTACTTCGGCATACGAAAGTCCGGTTGAACGCAGCAATTCAGTTCTGCCGACTTCAAAATATTCAAGATACTTTCCGTTATAAACGAAGTGCATCATATCGGTATCGGCATAACGGACGCGAATTTCAGTAACATGAGTAAGCATTAGAATTCACCATTGTTCTATTCAACAACGACGCCCATCCCGCCGAATTTTTCCAGACGGTTCAGAACTAATTTTTCCGGTTTAATTTTCATTAGAGCTTCAAGCTCTTCTTTCAAAGCTGCTTTCAAAGTAGCTGCCATTAAGTGATGATCTTTGTGCGCTCCGCCTAGCGGTTCAGGAATTATTCTATCTATTATTCCTTGTTCCAACAAATCTTCCGCAGTCAATTTCAGTGCTTCGGCGGCTTGTTCTTTGTAACTCCAGCTTCGCCAGAGAATACTTGAACATGATTCGGGACTTATTACCGAATACCATGTATTTTGGAGCATCAGGATCCTGTCGCCGATTCCGATGCCAAGTGCGCCGCCACTGGCACCTTCGCCAATTATTGTCACAATGATCGGCACACGTAACCGGCTCATCTCCAAAAGATTTCTGGCAATCGCTTCAGCTTGCCCTCGCTCTTCGGCTTCAATACCGGGATAAGCGCCCGGTGTATCAAGCATGGTTATTACAGGTATTTTAAATTTCTCGGCAAGTTTCATCAACCTTAATGCTTTGCGGTAACCTTCTGGATTCGGCATTCCAAAATTTCTATAAAGGTTCGATTTTGTATCGCGCCCTTTTTGATGACCGATTATCATCACCTTCAAATCATCCAGTTTTGCAAATCCACCCACAACCGCATGATCGTCTTTGAACAAACGGTCGCCGTGCAGCTCGATAAAATTTTCGGTGATCATGTAAATATAATCGAGAGTGTATGGGCGTTCGGGATGGCGCGCGAGCTGAACACGCTGCCAGCGCGTTAGATTATCGTAAATGTTCCTTTTCAACTGCATAACTTTTTCTTCGAGGTTTTTAACTTCGCCGGCAATATCTAGATGACCTTCATATTTCCGCATCTCCTCGATTTTCTTTTCAAGTTCTATAATCGGCTTTTCAAAGTCCAGTACATTTTTTGCCATTATCGCTCCGATTTAAAAAACATTTTTGAAAACGTTCGGCCAAGAATTTCCAGATCCAGCCAAATATTTTGATTCTTTGCGTAAAAGATATCTAGCTTCTTAATTTCCTCACTATCGGTTTCCGGGTAATCTTCTACAAACCATAAACCTGTTAATCCGACTTTACCAACAAACAAATGGTCGCGGTTCGATGAGTCGCGCGGACCCACAAAACTTTTTCTGCTTATGAAGACTTCCGGTACGCCAAGAATGAATTGAACAAAACTACCATTTTCCGATGTGATCTTTTGAAATAAATATATAAAAGGATAAGCCAAAAACAAAATTACAACCGATAACGCCAGATCGAAAATCCGTTTAGTTGCCTTTCGCGAGAAAGAAGAAATGTTGTAACTAACTTTCAACAAAGCAATATCATCGAGAATCGTAACTGAAGATTTTCCGACGAGATAATCGAGTTCCTTTCCGGCAACCAAAAATTCTACATTCTCGCCCTGGCATTCAGAAACCACGGAAAAGATTTGATTGAACGACAAATCTTCAGAAGAGAAAATTATTTTGTCGATTCTTTCATCTGTAATTATTTTTTTGATATTGTCGATTGCGCCAATAATTTTAAAACTTCCTATCGAGCCGCCGATATTCTTTCTTGATAAACCGATCAATCCTACAACTTGATACAATCTTGTAAAAGTAGATTTTAATTTTGAGGCAAGTTCACCTGCTTTGCTTTCGTTTCCAACTATCAGTGTTCTAGATTTTTTTGAACCGGTTTCTAACCCCGCTTTAAAAATAATTTTAACTACGACCCGCCAAAACGAAAAGAGCACGAACGCAAGTCCGTAACTAATAAGCACTACTGCCCGGCTGAATGCAAATTGTTTGAAGAAATAGGTCAACGCAGAAAGGAAAACCATCCCGTAAATTAATCCTAATGCAGCCGGTAAATTTGAAATCGTTTTTTTTCTGTAAGCGCCGGTCATCATGCCGATAAAGATCTGGATCAGCGCCGGGAAAAAATAAACCCGGGGTTTGAACACGTCCGGAAATCCGCGCCAATGTTCGTTGGCATAAATGTGCTCGCCGAGAAGAACTGCAACGGAAAAAATCAAAAAATCAATAACTATGGATACGATTGCAAGTTTATAAACATTCGCAAACGCTATTAACTTTCGGAAAATAATGGCGGATTGGAGAATCGATTCAACAATAAACGATGACGAAAAATGTTTGCGAACAAACAAATGCATGGCATCGTAAAAGACTTTTGTTTCGTCTATGCCGCTTCTTTTTGTACTCTCGCCTTTGTAATGAATAATTTCCGTAGAGTGAACGTAATAAACCTTGTAGCCGGCTTGCTGGGTGCGGTAGCACAAATCGAGGTCTTCGCCGTACATAAAAAATTCTTGATCGAATCCGCCGATCCTATCATAAACTTCTTTTCGCATCATCATGAAAGCGCCGCTTACTGCATCAACTTCATAAGTTTTGTTTTCATCGAGATACGTCAGATTGTAACGCGCAAATAATTTGCTTTTCGGGAATAATGTACTGAGCCCCATAACTTTTGTAAAGGAGGTCCACGGACCCGGAAAACCTCTTCTGCATGCAAGCTGAAGCGTTCCGTCGGAGTTCAAGACTTTGCAGCCTGCTATGCCAACAGCAGGATTTGCTTCGAAGAATGAAATCATTTTTATAAATGTATCTTCACGAACAATTGTGTCGGGATTGATAATAATAAAATATTTCCCGGAAGCATGCATCATCGCAATGTTGTTTGCGGCACCAAAACCGATATTTTTTTTGTTAACAATTAATTTTACCGAAGGAAATTTTTCTTTGATTGATTCAATGCTTCCGTCATCCGAAGCATTATCTACAACAATAATTTCGGCAGAAATTGTTTTGGCAGCCTTCCGAACCGAATCGAGCATGTTCAGAAGAAACTCTTTTACGTTATAATTCACAACTATGATTGAGAGGTCGGTCATCTCACAAAGAATTTAATGAACCGAACATACTTTTCAGTCTTAACTTCCAAACCATAAAGATTGCCTCCCGAACAATTTTCTTCGACATTTTTGAAGCACCTTCGACGCGATCGATAAACGTGATCGGAATTTCGACAATGTGAAATCCTTTTCTCCATGCGATAAAATTCATTTCGATCTGAAAAGAATAACCGTTTGAATGAATAGCATCCAGATTAATTGATTCCAAAACTTTTTTTTTGAAACATTTGAATCCACCGGTTCCGTCTTTAATGGGCATACCGGTTATTACGCGTGCGTAAAGATTTGCAAGATAACTTAACAGTAATCTTTTTATTGGCCAGTTGATAACGCGAACACCGTGAATATATCTGCTTCCTATAACCAGATCGTAATACTTCAGGGCAGAAATTAAATTGCGTATTTCCTTGGGGTCGTGGGAATAATCTGCATCCATCTGAATTACCGCATCGTAACCGTTTGCAAGCATATATTTAAATCCTTCCACATAAGCTGTTCCCAATCCCATCTTACCGGAACGCCTCAACAATTTTACGCGTTGGTTTGAATCGCATACGCTTTGAACATAATTGCCGGTACCATCAGGAGAATTATCGTCTACAACTAAAATATCGAGCCAGGAATATGAATCCAGGAGATCGGACAGAAGTTTTTCAATATTGCTTCTTTCGTTATATGTAGGAATTATTACAATCGCTTTCATAAAATTTTGCTGGCTAATTGTAGTGCCCCTTACCAAATATAACAACAAAAACAGTTCTAAAAAGAATTTTGAAATCCATTCTTAGACTCATGTTCTCGATGTAAAATAAATCGTAACGGAGTTTCATTTTAACGTCTTCGATAGTTTCATCGTATTTATGTTTTACCTGCGCCCAGCCGGTAACACCGGGTCTAACTTTTAATCTTCTTTTATAAAGAGGAATTTTTTGCGAAAGTTTTTCTACGAAGAATGGTCTTTCCGGTCTTGGTCCAACAAAACTCATATCGCCTTTTAAAATATTTATTGCCTGCGGAATTTCATCCAATCGTATTATTCTAATAATTTTTCCGACACGCGTTATTCGCGGATCATCTTTCGCTGACCAAACCGGTCCGGTATGTTTTTCCGCATCCTTAACCATCGAGCGGAATTTGTATATCTTAAAAATTTTTCCGTTTTGTCCAATGCGGTCTTGTTTATAAAATACCGGTCCTTTGCTGTCCAACTTTATTAATACAGATGCAAGAATGGTTGCCGGAGAAGTTATTACTATCAGAGCGAATGAAAGAATAATATCCATCAACCGTTTAATTTTTTTCTCCCATTCAGGCATCAGCTCCGGCATTACATCAATCAACGGAAGACTGTAAAGCTGGGCAATCTTTGCCTGCCCGCTTATGATGTTGTAAAGATCGGGCACCATTTTGATCTCGACATTCTTTCCGTCGCATCTGGAAATGACATCAAGAATTATATCTTCTTCATGATGACTTAGCGAAATTATAACATTATGAATATTTTTTTGATCAATTACATTTTCTAAATTGTGAATTGTATCAATTACCGGAACGTTTTTGTATGACCGGTTAACTTCAACACCATTTGTGCTGATGTAACCGGAAACGTCCAAACCCAATTCGCGGAATTTTAAAATTGAATTGTGAATTTCATTTGCCTTAGAATTGAATCCGACAATTAAAGTGTTTCTTCTCCCTATTCCTTTGATGAGCAGATTTCTTTGCACACTTCTGATGAATAATCTGCCTATGCTGACAAACGCTAAAAATATTCCCCAGTAAAGAATTATGAAGAAACGAACAGAAGTTGTTACGCCGCGGGAATAATCATCGTAAAGAATTAAGAAGAAAAGAATGAACACGCCGAAGAAAGTTGCTTTGAAAAGTGTGGAGAGTTCATCTAAACGGGAAAGTGCAAACCATGTGCGGTACATACCGATAAATGTGAATACGATTACCCAATAAAAGTAGACTACTATCATCGGAAGAAAAAAATCCGGGTGGGAAATCAATTCGAACCATCCCGTATTAACACGCAAATAAAAAAATAAAAACCACGCAAGGCTTATAGTGATAAAATCTGTTGTGAGTAATAAAAATTTTTCTGTTCGTTTATTCATAAATTATTTGTTTCCATTACAGATTACCAAATATATTGCTTAGCAAAAGTTTTTCATTTTACAAACCTGAACTCACCTTAAATCCCTCACTTAGAAAAGAAGGGACTTGCAAAAATATTTCAAAGTTACCCCTTCCCTTTTTAGCCTGCCTGTCCGGTTGCCTCGCTTCCGCTTTGTCGAAGCAGGCAGGCGGGTCTGTGTTATGGTTTATATTTTTCTTAAAACTTTTTCAGAAATAAAATCTCCAATCGATAATGATGCAGTTGCAGCCGGAGACGGTGCATTACAAACATGAATTACATTTGTATCTTCAACGATGTAAAAATCATCTAATAAACTTCCATCTTTCAAGCACGCCTGTGCACGAACTCCGGCGCCGCCAGGGATTAAATCATCTTTTCGAACTTCCGGAATTATTTTGTTCAAAGCTGTCACAAAAGCTTTCTTATTATACGATCTGTAAAATTCTCCAATTCCCATTTTCCAATGTTTGCGAATCAGCTTGCGAAATCCATTCCAGGTAAATGTTTCAAAAGTATCGTGCAAATTGAAACTTGTTTTGTGGTATCCTTCTCTTTTAAGAGATAAAACTGCGTTAGGTCCGCATTCCCGCTCACCGTCTATCATTCGAGTGAAATGAACACCGAGAAATGGAAAAGCAGGGTCGGGAACCGGATAAACCAAAGCATTAACCAAACTTCTTTTTTCTTTTTTTAGTTTATAATATTCACCGCGGAACGGAACAAGACGCAATGGTAAATCGGGATGAGTAATTTTTGCAATTCTATCTGCGTATAAACCAGCGCATGTTACAACGATCTTTGCTGAATAAATCTCTTTTCCCGTCACAACTTTGCATTCGCTGTTACGGATTAAAATATTTTTTACTTTGCAATCGAATTCTATTCTGCCATTGTAGCTTTGAATCAACCGCAAATATTTTTCCGAAACTTCTTTGAAATCAATTATTCCGGTTTGCGGAACTCTTATGCCGGCAACACACTCAACATGCGGTTCAATTTCTTTTACTTCTTCTCCGGATAATTTTTTCAAACCGTTCAAACCGTTTTTAATTCCGCGGTCAAAAATGTTTTCCATAACCGGAATTTCATTCTGCGACGTTGCGACAATGACTTTTCCGCAAATATCAAAATTGATTTCGTTCCTGCGGCAGAAATCAATTAGCATTTTGTAACCGTTAACGCAGTTCTGCGCTTTCAAACTTCCGGGTTTATAATAAATACCGGAATGAATAACGCCGCTGTTGTTTCCGGTTTGATGTTTTGCAACACCATCTTCCTTCTCGATAATCAAAAGTTTCATCGAGTGATTTTTTTCAAGAATTCTCAATGTGGTCGCAAGTCCAACAATTCCGGCACCGACAACAATTACGTCATATTTCATTTATCTTTCTTTGTTAATAATCGCATTCAAAGCTACGGAAAACGCTTTGTCTAAATTAAAAGTAAACAAACCAATGAAACTCTAATCGAACTTGTCCGTCAGACTTTACCCGTAAAATAATAATATTCATTTCTATTTTCATATTTGTTAAAGCAGTTTTTATTTCCTCATTAATAAAAGAAATATCTTTACATTTCGGCAGAAAAAAATTGCTAACCTTTAAAACAGCACAGGAATTTTTATGCCGGTTGAAAACAATAAGACTCTCGTCGTCATTGATAAATTGATTTATTTCTTCACAATAATTTTCTTGTGCAGTATTACAAATTCAATTTTTGTTAATCAGATTGGCTACTATTTTACTCTTATACTCATTGTTGTAAGATTTTTTCTAACAAAGCGAAATCCGTTTTCTAAAACGGGAATTGAATATGCATTTGTCATTTACATTGTGGCAGAAATTTTATCAACTGTATTTTCTCTCGACCGCGCCCACTCGTTTATTAATCTTCTTAAAAGATTTTTCTTGCTGCCGATGACCTACACATTCATTGTTTCGGCAAGTGATTTTTCACGCGCTAAAAAATACGTAATCATATATCTTGGCGCTGCAATGGCTACAATGATTGCTTACCTTGCACTTTCATATAATTATTTTATCAACAGTTTCTATCAATTATATGAATCCGGTCCCGCAACATTTCAGTACCCGATTACATCCGGAGAGTTGATGAGCTTTTCTCTGATCTTCCTTTTTACTTTTTTGATTTTCGAAAAAATGCTGCGCAAATGGCAGTTTTTGGTTTTAATCCTATTTGTAATAAACCTTTTGGCGTTGATAGCAACTTATAAACGAACAGGCTGGCTTGGAGCTGCAGCCGGAATTTTATTTGTGATTGTTCTTGGAAAGAAATGGAAATTGCTGATTCCGATTTTGCTTATCTTTATCGCCGCTTCATTAATCGAGAAAAATAAAAGCAACATTACGATATATGATTTCTCTCAAAATAATATTCGACCGGTTACCGAACTGAAAACCGAGGGAAGAGCTTACAATGTATTTCCCGAACAAAATTATTTTTATGTAAGCGATTTTGAAAACGGATTGATAAAGTACCGCGACGGAAAAATTATTGCTAAGTACGAAATGGAATCGCCGGTAATTGACTTTAAGAAATGGAGAGATAATTATTACGCCGCAAATTTGATCGATACACGTTTTGTTTTAATGAATCTTGGCACATCCGGCAAACTAAAACCAGCTGGTGAATTCATAACAACCGGTTTTACTGTTGATTGGTGTGTGGCAAACGGATTTATTTATGTAATAGATAGCGACAGCGGATTAACTGTTTTTAGAAATCCGCTTAATCTAAACGACAGGGTTAGATTTTCGGATCAAACAAAGATTGAGCGCACTAAAATCTTTGCCGACTCAAACTATTTAGTTCTCTTCTCAAAAGAGAAAGTGTTATCAATTTTTTCTTTGAAAAATTATTTGCCGGATAAATTGATCGGCTCAAAGAAATTCTCGCACTCCTCCGAATTAGTCTTCTACAAAGATTCCAGGTTTATCTTTTCCGATAACGATGGTTTGAAGTTGTTCTCGATTATTTCAGGCAGCATTCGCTTCGAAGACATCAACAAGAATATTATAAACGCATTCAAGGCAATCAAAAAAGAAAATAAATTATTTGTTGCCACAACAAAGAAGATGTTGTTCGAACTTGACACGAATATAAATAACAAATTGACAATCAAATCAACATTCAACTTAGGATTTGTTCCAACAAGTTTGGCTTATGGTAACAACGCTCTGTATGCATCGCAGGTGAAGAGAAGCCGGTTGTTGAGCATTGTAGATCCTTACCAGCCTTCAAACATTTCCCGAATTGCTTTGTGGAGAGCCGGTTTGTTGATCTTCAAAGATCATCCGATTGTAGGTGTAGGCGATATAGACTTAGCTGTTTTGTACAAACAATACAAAAGAAGTTTCGATAAAGAAATTCAAGGACACATGCACAATAATTTCATTCATCTGCTTGCAACTTTGGGAATTATCGGTTTTCTTGCAGTACTATTTTTGTTTATCAAGATATTTACGATTCACTTAAAAAATTATTTTTCTCTTAGAGGCGAGCCATTTGCCGCTTCGTATGCCCTTGGCGCGGCAGGTTCATTCATTGCATTTCTTGTCGCCGGTTTAACAGAATGGAATTTCGGCGATTATGAAATTATTACAACTATCTGGTTTATGCTTGCATTGAGCATTGCATTCGTGAAAAATCGGAAATGCACTGCGGGTTAATAAGCTTTTGTTTTGCCGGCAATCATTTGCCAAACAGTTGTAAAAATAATTTGTATGTCTAACCAGATTCCCCAATTTTCGATATACCAAATATCATGATTGATTCTTGCGATGGTTCTCTTTTTATGTTCTTCGGTATCGGCTACATCGCCGCGCAATCCATGAATCTGCGCCCATCCGGTTAAACCCGGTTTAACAAGATGGCGCAGCTTGATGGCTTCAAAGTAACGAAGATATTCTTGATTGAATGCAAATGGGTGGGGACGCGGACCAACAATAGACATATCTCCTTTGAGAACATTCCAAAACTGCGGGATCTCATCGAGATTTGATTTTCTCAAGAACCGTCCGATCCCTGTAATTCGCGGATCATCTTTTGTCGTTGGACGAAAATTATTTTCCGACGATTTATCTCCAGCATACATAGAACGGAATTTATAACACCGGAATTTCTCGTTCTTCAGTCCTACTCTATCCTGAACAAAAAAAACAGAGCCGCGTGAAGTGAGTTTAATCATAATGGCAATCAACGGAACAAGCCAGCTTAAAATGAAAATCGATACTAGTAAAGAAAAGAAAATATCGAACGTTCTTTTGAGAAAGCGCCATTGAATTTCTGCCAGCGGTTCGTTGCGTACAGTAATAATAGGAAAACCCGAAACTGAGCTGATAGAAAACTTTTGCGAAAGAAATTGAAAATAATCCGGGATGATATGAACTCTCAATGCATTCTTATTGCAGATGTTGATGACAATACTAAGTTTAGTTGAATCGATGCCTGTAGTTGTAACTACAGCTTCATCAACTTTTTGCTTCTGAAGAAAATCATCCAGCTCATTAATTGTTCCGATAAATTTTTCATTCTTCATTTCGGGATTGTCATCCACATAACCTATAAAATTGTAACCAAGATTCTGGTTCGATTCAATCAGCTTAACAAAATCTTTTCCAATTTTGTTTGCACCAACAACAATTAAGTTTCTTACGTACCTGCCGGATTTGTAGACTCTGCTTTGAATCGATCCGAATATTAACGTGCGAAAGTTTATAAACGTAAAAAGAAGAACGAAGTAGAGAATTATAAAATTTCTTGTGAATAAATTTTCCTTCTTTGCAAAGATGAAAAATATTGCTGCAATAATTTGAACAAAGACATTCTTAAAAATTATTCTCGACTGGAAATCAAATTCGCCGGGATTAAAACTGCTGTAGAAATCCGTGGCTCTTGTTGTAAAGTACCACAAGACATTCAACCCGAGCATAAGAATGAACATGTAAGGCCGTTGATAGAGAATGTACGATGGTTGTGCAATCCATGCAGAAAAAAGAAAAGCAACATTAAGGAAAACCAAATCCAACAATAGTTTGATCGAGTAGAGAGATTTTTGGTTTACAATCATAAGCTAATGGCAAAATATGTTGTCAAAATTTACTTGATGCAATTTAATCACATTTTTTATTTATTATAGTAAATTCGAATTTGGCAATAAGGAATTCCAATCGCAAAGCAAAGAAACAAACCCGCCGATGGCGGACAGGTTAATCGAGCAAGAGAATCGCAAACGATTCATCATTCTCTTTTAATCCCGGAGTGCAATTAATTTGTTATGGTTTCAGTTATAATCATCCAGTACAATAACAGTCGTTTGACAAAGAATGCGATTGAGTCTCTGCTGAAATTTCACAAGAATAATTTGGAAATAATTCTGGTTGATAACAATTCATCGGAACCGGATGCGCTCGAATTCGTAAAAGATTTTCCGGAGGTTAAAGTAATTCGAAACGAAACAAATCTTGGATTCAGCGCCGCAAATAATTTGGCGGCAAAAAAATCTTCCGGAGAAATATTGCTTTTTCTTAATAACGATACGATCACAACATCCGGGTTTATAAACAAAGTCGAAAGCGAATTTCGGAACGATTCATCGTCTGGAATTATCGGACCAAGACTTTTTAATCAAGATTTATCTTTACAATTATCTTACGGAAAACTTCCTTCCATACTTCGCGAACTTTTTGATAAAATTCTTTATACGGCAGTTGATCGAAAAAATAAGCTGGTTATAAGATTAATCGAAAAGAAATATTTGAGACGAACCGAAGCAGATTGGGTAACCGGCGCAGCTTTATTCGTTCCAAAAAAATTATTTTTTGAGTTGAACGGATTCGACGAATCATTCTTCATGTATTTTGAGGATAAGGATTTGTGTGCAAGAGTTCGTGCCCGAAACAAAAAAATTTTCTTTTTCCCGGAAGCTTCATTAATTCACTTGCGCGGCGGCAGCTTTAACGGACCCGATAAGAAATTTCTTCTTCGGAAGTACCGCGAGAGCCAGATTATGTATTACCGGAAACACAAATCCATGTTGCAACAAATCCTCTTAAAAATATTTTTGATTATATCCGGCAAACTAAAGTGAATAACGTGAAGAAAAAAATATTAATGTTTATTGATGAAGCGAAGATGGGCGGCGGTCAGCAGCATCTTCTTTGGCTTGCACAGAAATTAAATAAAACCAAATTCGAAATTGAAGTTGCCTGCGAGCCGGAAGGTTATCTCGTTGATGAACTAAAAAAAATTAACATCGTTGTTCACCCGGTAAATATTTCAAACCGCCCAAGTCTTTCGTCTTTGATAAAAACTTACCGGCTTATAAAAAAAGTTTTGCCGGATATTATTCATACGCATGGAGGCACTGCCGGTTTTTACGCGCGGTTTGCGGCAATGTTTAATTTCAACGGCGCCGTTATTCACACTTATCACGGAATACATTACCTGAACTTTGAAAACTCATTCACGAAAAAAATTTACACTTTCATAGATAAGTTCTTACTCGGATTTACCGACTGCACAATTTGCGTTGCCAAAAATGATTTCGAAATTGGAGTGAAAGCCGGCGTTGTTCGAAAAGATAAAGCAGTAGTAATTCATAACGGAATCGAGATCGAAAAATTTCTTCGGCATGATGAAAAAGAAAATTATAAAATTCGTCTTAAGACCGATGAACATTCCATCATAATCGGTTCGGTCGGAAGACTTCATCATCAGAAAGGGTACGAATATTTGATTGAAGCATCCAAATCCGTTTTACAAAAATTTCCAAACGCAAAATTTGTTTTGGTCGGCGATGGAAAACTTCGCAGCGATTTGGAATCTTTGACGGAACAACTCTGTGTCAATAATTCATTTATGTTTCCCGGAAACCAAATTGATATTCGGGGGTTGCTGGCGCAAATGGATATTTTTGTTCTTCCGTCGTTGTGGGAAGGATTTCCTTTGGTTCTTCTTGAAGCTATGGCTGCTTCAAAACCGATCGTTGCAACAAACGTGAACGGAATAACGGAAAGCATCACTTCCAATGAAGAAGGAATTCTAGTTCCTCCCAAAAATGTTAAGGCGCTCTCTCCGGCAATTATTCATCTGCTTACCGAAAATGATTTACGCAAGAGCTTAGACGATGCCG